>NZ_BRCY01000004.1:0-187085 GCF_023708045.1 Halomonas sp. NCCP-2165 | reverse complement strand
CCCCCTGTGCCTGGCCATCGCCCTGCTCGGCGCCAGCCCCCTGGTGCTGGCCGAGTCGACCCAGGACCTCGACACCCTGGAGATCACCGCCGAGCGCCTGGCCGCCGACCGGGTGGTCGATGAGGCGGATATCGAGCGTCACCAGGCCAATGACCTGAGGGACACCTTCGCCGGCCAGCCCGAGGTGGCGGTGGGCGGCGGCATCGGCATCGCCCAGAAGGTCTATGTGCGCGGCCTGGAAGATACCCAGCTCAATGTCTCCATCGATGGCGCCACCCAGGCCGGTACCCTCTTCCACCATAGCGGCCGCCTGGCGGTAGACCCGGAGCTGCTCAAGCGGGTCGAGGTGGACACCGGCGCCGGACGCGCCACCGCCGGGGCCGGGGCCCTGGGTGGGGCGATCCGCTTCGTCACCAAGGACCCGGAGGACCTGCTGCGCGACGGCGAGCGCCTCGGCACCCTGATCAACCTGGGCAGCTTCTCCAACGGCGAGGGCTTTCGCGCCAGCACCACCCTCTTCGGCCGCTTCACCGACGACTGGAGCGGCATGGTCTCGCTGCGCCAGAGCGACCAGGACGAGTACGAGGACGGCGACGGCAACCGCATCGACGGCACCGACTCCACCCAGGAGCTGGGCCTGTTCAAGCTGGTGGGCCGGCTGGGCGGCGGCCAGACCCTGCGCCTGAGCCATGAGATCCGCACCGACGAGGGCACCCGCCCCCAGCGCCCCCAATGGGCCATCAGCGGCTTCAACTCCCTCTATCAGCTGGACGGCCGTCGCGAGACCACCACCCTCAACTACGGCCTGGCCCCCGCCGACACCCCCTGGCTCGACCTGGACTTCACCCTCTACCACAACGAGTCGGAGATCGAGCAGAACGTGGTCGACCGCTGGGGGCGCTACTTCGGCTTCACCCGCAGCACCGGCGGCGACCTGCGCAACACCAGCCGCCTGGGCGCCCATACCCTCACCTATGGCGTCGACCACCGCCGCGACCGGGTCAACGCCGGCGGCGAGGACGACCCGCGGGCCGAGCAGGAGTCGGGCCGGGTGACCGGCGTCTATGTGCAGGACGACTACCAGATCACCGAGGACCTGCTGCTGAGTGCCGGGCTGCGCTACGACCACTACCGCCTCACCGACGCCAATGATCAGCGCTTCCGCGAGGAAGCCGTCAGCCCCAACGCCAACCTCCGCTGGCAGGCCCTCGACGGCCTGACCCTGCACGCCGGCTATGCCGAGGCCTTCCGCGGTCCCAGCACCCGCGACACCTTCAAGATCGATCGCGCCCAGAATGCCCCGGGGCTGCGCGGCGAGACGGCCCGCAACACCGAGGTCGGCTTCGACTATGTCCTCGGCGACCTGACCCTGGCGGGGGAGGTGTACCGCTCCACCATCGAGGACGCCGTCGCCGACCGCCTGTTCGGCCCGACGATCTACGACAACATCGGCGACCTGGAATCCGACGGCTACCGCCTCGAGGCGCGCTACCAGTGGGGCGCCCTCCACGCCGGCCTGGGCTTCCACCACAACGACGCCACCCTGGACGGCGATCCCCTCACCGTCTACGAGCACAACCTGATGGGCAACACCATCGGCGACACCTGGGTCGCCGACCTGAGCTACCAGTGGAGCCCGAGCCTGGAGTTCGGCTGGCGCGGCCGCTTCGTCGAGGGCATCGACGGCCTGGAGACCTCGGTGGGCCGCATCGACAAGCCGGGCTATGGCGTCCACGACGTCTTCGTCCACTGGTTGCCCACCGACAACGAGGACCTGCGCCTGACCCTGGCGGTGCACAACCTCACCGATCGCCAGTACCTGGATCACGCCAGCAATGCCGACTTCCAGCATATCCCCGGCTACGAGGGGGTGGTGGGCCTGCCGGAACCGGGCCGCGATGTGCGCCTGGGCCTGGTGATGCGCTTCTAATCTCACAACCCTCCCCTCCGGGCCCGGCCATGTGCCGGGCCCGCCGTTTTTCGTAAGGAGATCCCGAGATGCCAAGCATAAATGCCCGTGTCCCCACCCCCGAGGCCGGCCGGCTGATCCAGCGGCTGTGCAAGCACTTTCGCCACAAGATCGACGCCGAGTGGGATGCCCACCAGGGCCACCTGCGCTTCTCCATCGGCGAGTGCCGGCTCGACGCCGAGCCGGAGGTCCTGCGCCTGCGCTGCGACGCGGCCTCGGCGAAGGAGCTGACGGAGCTCGGTGAGGTGGTGGCCTCGCACCTGGTACGCTTCGCCGGCGATGCCGCCGAAGCGGTCGAGTGGCAGGCGACGGCCTGAGCCGACGCTCGAGCCACGAAAAAAACCACACGCCACGAAAAACGCCCCCCAGGCATGGCCTGGGGGGCGTTTTCGTATGGCTCTCTGACGGCCTAGGCCAGGGCGGCCAGGGCCCGCGAAGAGGCCGAGAGGCGCCGGCGCAGCCGCGCCTGGTCCTCGGCGAGGACCCGATAACAGTCGGAGCCGAACCACTCCAGAGAGACGTCCATCGGCTCGCGACACCCCGCCAGCCAGTCGAGCAGCGGGCCATAGTCGCAGGCCCCTTCCAGCACCGGCACCATGCCGTCCCGGCTCCCCGCCGGGGAGTAGACGTTGGCCGGGGCGAAGACCGACAGCCGCTCGTGGCGGTCGATGTTCTTGAGGTGGAAGTGACGTACCCAGGGCGCCAGCTCGCGCAGCGCCGCCAGCGGCTCGACCCCCGCCTCCCAGACGTGCAGCACATCGAAGTTCACCCCCAGGTCGGGGTGATCCACGGCCTCGAGCAGCTCGCGAGTCACCTCGGGATGATCCGCCAGGGTATTGGGGTGGGTCTCCACCACCAGGGTCTGCCCCTCGGCGGCCACGCACTCGGTGAGTCGGCGCAGGCGGCGCGCCAGGTCGCGTCGCTCGCCCCGATCCAGGGCGGCGCTGGGGCGATGGCCGGCGAAGGTGCGCAGCTTGCCGGCCCCCCAGTGGCGGGCCAGCCGGCACAACCGCCGGGTATGCGCCAGGGCCTCGCCCTCGTCGCCCTCCAGGGGCAGGTAGTCGCTGAGCATAGGCACCACGAGCCCATGGCGGCGCAGCGCCGCGGCCTCGTCCCGGGGTGACTCGCTCAGGTGCCGGGCGTGGACGCCCCACAGCTCGATGCCGTCGAAGCCGGTATCGGCCGCCCAGGCGCCGAGCTCCGGCAGGGAGACCAGGTGGTGACGAAACGAGATGGTGCACAGATGCAGCCGGATCATGACGGGAGCTCCTCGGCGGGGGTGGGTCGGGACGCGACAGGGTCACTGGCGGGGTCACTGGCCTGCCACCAGGCATCGAAGAGCCGCTGCAGCTCGGCCTTGATGCGAAACTCCCGGGCGTCCTGCTCGTCCAGCAGCGCCTCGACGCCGGCGGCCAGCGCCGTCTCGCCGCTCATCACCAGCTTCATGGCGCGGTACTGGAGGCGGGTATAGGTCTTGACCAGGGCCTCGATCTCCTCGCACCAGGCCTCGAAGGCGTCATCGCCCTCCGCCTGGCGGCCCTGCTCCTCCAGCAGCCAGGCGAAGGCGTGCTCGTAAGCGTACTTGCGGATCGCCATCACCGGGATCTCGCGGAAGGCCAGGGTCAGGTGGGCCAGCGGCTGGCTCGCCTGGGGACCGACATGGGCGCGGAAGATGCCGCGCAGGGCATCGGTAAAGGGGTTCTCGTGGCGTTTCATGCACTGGCGGAAGTAGGCCGCCACCGTCTCCCGGGGGGTATGGCGCACCTCCAGGCCGTCGAAGTGGAAGCCCCCGGCGGCGGCCGGCGAGCGCACCGCCTCGAGGATGCGCGCCTTGGGCAGCTCGCCCTCCCAGCGGAAGTCCGGGTCGCACATGAACCAGGTCTCGGGGTCGGCGGTGGCCTCCAGCATCACGTAGTGGGGAAAGGGGTTCTGGTGGAACTTGTTCTCCCGCTCCGGCAGCCGGTACATGTCGAGCATCACCATCACCTGGCGGTCCGCCGGGCGGGTCTCCACCAGCTCCACCAGGTGGGCGATATTGGCCTCCTTGTCCTGGTCGTGGTCATACCACGGCGCGATGCGGATGCCGTAGAGCAGTTGGTACCAGTCGCGGAAGCCCTCGTGGCGGGTATGCGGCGAGTGGTAGGAGAGCACCTGGTCGGCGTCCACCGAGAAGTCGGCGTCCCAGACCCCGAAGTAGAAGGGGCGGTGATCCACCCCCGGGGTGCGCTTGATCAGTTCGCAGACGCAGCTGACGAAACAGTGCACCTTGATCATAAGGCCGCCTCCCGCTGCCACTGGTCGAGCCGGGCCACCAGGTCGTCGACCCGGCGCAGCTCCTCGCCGATCACCGCCTCCTCGGGAATCGCCAGGCCGTGCTCCAGCTCCAGGTGCACCAGCAGCTGCAGCAGCATGATGGAGTCCAGGGCCAGGTCCTCGTTGAGGCGGGCCTCGGGGGCGAAGCGCGACAGCTCGGCCTGGGGCAGATGGCGCGCCAGGGTGTCGGCGATGGCCGCCCGCAGCCGCGCCTCGCCACTAGCGGACGCGAGGGTCATGTCGCTATTCATGCCACCACCTCCTCGGCCAGCCGACGCCGGCTGATCTTGCCATTGGGCAGCTTGGCGATCTCCGCCACCTGCTCCAGCAGCATGGGCACCTGATGGGGGGCGAGCCGCTCGCGGCACCAGCGCCGCAGGGCCTCGCCGTCCAGCGGCTCGTCGGCCACGAAGTGCAGGCAGACCCGCTCCCCGGCATAGGCGTCCGGGCGCTTGAAGGCCACCGCCTCGGTGATCCGCGGATGGCGCAGGAAGGCATCCTCCACGTCGCCGGGGTAGACGTTGATGCCCGCCACATTGATGGTGTCGTCGAGGCGTGCCAGGAAGTGCAGCCGGCCCTGGGCATCGAGGTATCCCAGGTCGCGGGTGGCGATCGTGCCCTCCCCCGGCACGCCGACGCGGATCTCCGCCGGCGCCTCGGCGGAGAAGCCCGCGCTGACCTCCAGATGGGCCAGGGGGCGCCCCATCAGCCCCGGCGTCTCGGCCCGGGCGGCGATGGCGATGCAGCCCGCCTCGGAGCAGCCGTACTGCTGGCAGACCCGCTCGACCCGGGCGCTCAGGGTCTCGAGCAGCGGCCCCGGCAGCGCCGCCCCGGAGAGCATCAGGGTGTGCAGGCGCTGCTCCGGGGGCAGCATGCGCACCAGCAGGCTGACCAGGGTGGGGGCGGCATAGAGCAGGTGCCGGGGGTGGTCGCGCAGGGTGGCGAGGATGGCGCGCGGGTTGAGGTTGGTGACGACACGCGGCACCACCCCGCGAGACAGCCCGGCCAGGACCCCGCAGATCAGCCCGTAGGAGTGGGTGACCGGGCAGGCGACGATGGGGGTCAGCCCCTCGGCCTCGGGGAAACCGGCGACATAGCTCTCCAGCTCCCGGTCGATGGCGGCCCAGGCCCGGGCGATCGGCTTGGGGCGCCCGGTGGTGCCGGAGCTGAGCTGGATCAGCTCGCCGCCCGGGGCCGGCTCGCGGCGCGGTGCCACCTCGTCCAGGGCCTCCAGTTCGCCCTCGCCGTGCAGCAGGTGTTGGCAGCCGGTCTCCCGGGCCAGGGTCCGGGCCGCCTCCAGGGGCGTGGCCGGGTGAATGGGCAGCACGCTGCCGCCCTTCGCCTTGAGGTGCAGGCACAGGGCCAGCCACTGGCCGCTGTCCTTGAGGCAGACGGCCAGGCGCCGACCCCGGGGCTCGGCGATGGCCGGGTAGTGACTCAGGGCCGCGACGGCGCGCTCGACGTCGTCGCGGCCATAGGGGGTGGCATCCACCACGTAGAGGGGATCGGAAAGTGTCACGTTAACCTCGATGATCGGTGGGCTAATGGGGAAGATCGGCATCCGCCAGGGGATTGGCGATGCGGTGATGGCACTCCGGGGCCTCGGGGCCACGGAGCTTGCGGGTGATCAGGGCCTCGGCGGCGATCCACGGGCGGCGGTGGCCGAGGTGGGCCAGGCGCGCCGCCAGCTCGGGATGGCGCCGGGCATAGGCGGCGAGGCAGTCGCTCACCGCTTGCCAGAAGCGCGCCTCGGGGAGGCCGTAATGGGTCTCCAGGGCCAGGGCCAGCTCGCTGAGGTGGTAGACGAAGAGGGTGTCCATCACCAGCTCGCGCAGCGCCTCCACCGCCCCCATGCGGTAGTAGCGATCGTCGGGGGCCGCGTCGTAGTCCGCCTGGCGGTCACCGAGGCAGGGCCCCCTGGCGCCCTCGGGCAGGAAGGCCTCGACGTACTCCACGCTGTCGTGGAAGTCGCGCAGCAGCAGTGCCACCGGCCAGCCGTCGCGGACCACCAGCAGGGCGTTCTGGGCATGCGCCTCCACGGCGATGCCGTGGGCCGCCAGCAGGTGCCAGACCGGCAGCACCAGGGCGCGGATCAGCGCCGCCAGCCAGGCCTCGAGGCCGTGACGCTCGATCCAGGGGGAGATAAAGGGCCGACCGTCCGCCTCCACGGCGAAGAGCGCATTGCCGGGCACCGCCCGCTCGCCGTCCGCCAGCCGGCAAGCGATGCCGTCGCGCCAGATCGCCCCCAGCTCGCCGGCCAGGGCCGCCTGTTCCGCGGGGCGCTCGGGGTGGCCGGTGTAGAGCATCCCGGCGTACTCCTCCAGCAGGCGCAGGGGGTAGTCCGTGGCGAAGCGCGGGTCGCCGTCGAGGGTGTCGCGCAGCCAGCGGGAGATCGCCGGCGCCGAGGGCACCGAGTGGGGCTCCAGGTGGCGCCGGGCGGAGGTATTGCCGATGCCCAGGGGCAACTTGACGCAGGCCCGCCCCGGGCGGTCGGCGTTGAACAGCGAGCGCAGCGACTGGCTGGGCCGATAGGCATCGCCCAGCGTGCCCAGGGCGCGCACCTCGCCCCGGGCCAGGGCCGGCGCCAGGGCGCCCTCGCGCAGCTGGCGCCACTGCCAGGGATGCACCGGCAGGACGGCGTGGCGACGCGGATCGCCGCCGCTCGCTGCCAGGGCGGCCCACAGCGCCCGGCTCGTCTCAACACCCAATTCGCGCTCCCAGAAGGTCGCCTCCGCCTCGGGCAGCCGGGCCAGGCAATGCTCGCGAGGCACGGCGAGCCAGTACAGGGCGAAGGCGCGCCCCGACTCGGGGCCGAAGCGCGTCTGATCCTCGGCATCGAAGCCGAGCCGCGCCTTGAAACAGGGGTGATAGGGGTGGCCCTCGTGGAGGGCGCTATCCAGGGCCTCGGCGGCCAGGTCGCGGCGCTGCGCCACGGTCGGGCAGGCGGCGGAATGGCGCAGGGTCGCCTCCAGCTCGGCGAGCAACACGCAGCGGCATTCCAGGCTCGCCGGCAACTGGCCGACCAGGCCCTCGAGGCTCACCGCCACCGCCCGCCCCTGGCGGCTCAGGCCGAGGCTCTTGATCGCCAGCTGGACCCGGCCGAAGCCACGCACCCGGCCCCGACAGCGCCCCTCCCACTGCCCCAGGGAGAAACTCAGCCACCCCCAGCCGCCTCGCGCCGGGGGCTCCAGTCGATAGGTCAGTACCCCCTCGAAGAGCAGCGCTTCCAGCAACTGGCGGATCACCCGCCAGCGCAGCGCCTCAGGCGACCGCATGGCAAGCCTCCGCGGCGAGGGGCTGCCGACTCGCGTGCAGGGGATTGGCGATGCGGGTGTAGACCGCCATCTCCAGCTCCGCCTCCAGCTCGTCCACGTCCTGCACCCGGGTCAGCAGGTTGCCCTTGTAGGGCAGCCGCGCCTCCTCCAGCAACCGGCTCACCAGCGGCCGGGCCGGGCCGCTAAGCCGCGTCCGCCAACGCACCAGGGCTTCGCGCAGCAGCGCCAGCGCCTCCTCCTCGGCGAGCAGGCCGTCCTGGCCGAGTCGGGCGATCACCGCGAACAGCTGGTTGGCCACCAGGTAGTAGCAGAAGCGGTCGCGGATCATGTCATCGGCATAGAAAAGCTCCGGCGTGCGGGCCAGCGCCGGGCACAGCGACGTCAGCGCCTCGCGGCGGCTCGCCGAGAGGTAGTAGCCCTGGTTGTCGCGGTAGTAGAAGGCGGTGGGATAGCCCGCACTGAGGTCGAGCAGGCCGTTCTGCTGATGGGCCTCCAGGGCGATGCCGTGGGCATCGTAGAGGCGCAGGGCCGGGGCGATGGCACAGCTCAGGTAGTGGCGGAACCAGTCGCGGCTCACCGCGGCCAGGCCGCGCCCCTCGTTGAGGGCCAGGCCCTCGATCAGCGCCTGCAGCCGCGAGGGCCGTCCCTCCAGGGGCTCCTGGGTCAGGGCCGCCACGGCAATCGCGGCGCCATCGCGGCCCCGGGTAAAGGGGTTCTCGCGCAGGATCGTCTCGAAGCCGCTCTCGCGCAGCCCCGGCAGCCTAACGCTGAGGTAGGCGGGGTCCTGCAGGAAGCGAAAGCGCGGCTCGGCGTCGGCGAAGCCGGTGGCCCGGATCAGCTGCGCCATCACCAGGCCGGCCTCCAGCTCGTGGGCCTTGTTGACCCGCAGGGAGTTGGTCACCCGCACCGGAATCGAGAACTTGAGCATCCACGGCGACGCCTCGTGATAGAGGGTGCGCACCGAGGAGGTGGCGGTGAAGTGCGGCCCCCGCTCGCCCAGGGAGCGGATCTCGCCACGCGCCATGGCCGCCAGCACCGCCGGCTGGGCCAGCAGCCACTGGGCCTGGAGGGGATGGGCCGGCACCGGCAGATGCGCTTCGGGCAGCGGCGGCAGGGCCTCGCCCAGCAGCGCGGCCACCAACTCGGTGGCGGGGGCGACGCCGTGACTGCCCTGGACGACGAGGTCGCGGTGGACCGAGAAGAGATGCAGCGGGAAGCGTCCGGCCAGCTCCGGCGCATAGCGCTCGTGCTGCCAATCCGCCAGGCCCTGGCGACTCTTGGGGGTGGGATGGGCCACATGGCCGAACAGCAGCGACTGCTCGGCATCGATGAAGCGCTCCGAGACCAGCCGCGGGTCCTGGCGTCGCGCCGCCACATAGCGGGCCATGACCCGCTGGCTATCGAGGAGCCGGTAGCGCAGCTCCAGCTCCCGGCTGCGGCGCAGTTCCGGCAGCATGCCGCCGCCCCGGGCATAGAGCTCGGTGACCAGCAGGTCGATGGCCGCGGCGGGAGTCAGTCGCACCCAGCCCTGCCCCGGCCGGCACGCCCAGGCCTGGCCCAGCCGATGCCGTCCGGCCAGGGAGCGGTAACTCACCTCCACCGCCAGTTCGGCCTCGCGGGTGGTCAGCCGCAGCGCCTGCGGCGGCCCCTCGGCGGCGCCATCGACCCAGCGGCCGCCATCCACCTCCCGGAGATAGCAGTGCAGGAAGGCCTGGAAACTGGCCTGTTCGGCGATAGCCCGTGCGGACGGTCCCATAGTGTTGCCCCATGACGAGAGTCTGGGGACAACACTAAATGAGAAGCATGCGCAAATGTATCGAGTTTACAACTTTTACACTCCGGCGGGCTCGCCGGGCAGTAGCCGCCGGGGCCGGAAGCGTAGGAAGAGGCTCAGGGCCAGGCCGAAGGTCAGCCACTCCGCCAGGGGCAGGGCCAGCAGCAGCGGCCACTCCGGGCGCAGGGTGGCAATCAAGACCAGCAGCGCCGCCGGCAGCACCAGGCTGCGGGAGAGGGCCACCGCGGCGGAGGGCAGCGGTCGGTGCATGGCGGTCAGGTAGACCGACAGCAGCACGTTGAGGCCATTGATCAGGAACAGCGGCCAGAGGATCGCCAGGAACTGGTCGGCGAGCCGCGCGGTGGCCAGGTCGGCGCCATCCAGGAAGAGCCTTACCAGGGCCCCGCCCTGCCACCAGACCGCCGCCACCAGCACCAGGCCGAGGCTCAGGATCACGCTGGCCCCGCAGCCCATGAAGGTGCGAATGCGCCGGGCATTGCCGGCGCCCAGGTTATGGCTGACCAGCACATGCATGGCATCGGAGATGCCGTAGAAGACCATCAGGCTGAGGAAGATCAGGTAGTTGACCACGGTAAAGGCGGCCACCCCGGTGACCCCCTGGCTGTTCATCAGCAGCCAGTTGATCAGCAGCATCACCAGCCCCACCGAGGCCTCGTTGATCCACTCCGAGACGCCGTTGGCACCGGCCTTGAGCACCTCGCCCCAGTGGCGCTGGCGGGGCGAGAAGCGCAGCCGCCGCCCGCGGCGGGCGAAGTAGCCCAGCAGCACGGCGAGCTGCAGGCCCTGGGCCAGGCCGGTGGCCAGGGCCGCGCCGCCCAGCCCCTGCCCCAGGTAGCCCACCAGCAGGGCATCGAGCAGGATATTGGCGCCGGCCCCGGCGACCAGGGCCGCGGTGGCCAGCCCCGGGAAGCCGTCCACCCGCACGAAGTAGTAAAGCACCAGGGTCACCAGCTGCACCACCAACACCCAGAGCATGATCAGGAAGTACTCGGACATCAGCGGGTAGAGCTCGGGGGCGGCGCCGAGCAGCCGATAGAGGGGCTCGTGGAAGCGCAGGCAGAGCAACGCCGCCGCCAGCGCCAGCCCCAGGGTGGCGATCAGGCACTTGCTGAAGGTCGCCGAGGCCGCCGCCGGATCGCCCTCCCCCAGGGCCTTGCCGGCGCGCACCGTGCCGCCGATGGCTAGCGCCAGGGCCAGGCCGAAGAGCACGGCGAAGTAGGGAATCAGCAGGTTGAGGGCCGCCAGGGCATCGGCCCCGGCGAAATTGCCGATAAAGATGCCGTCGACGATATTGGCGGTGGTCAACGCCAACAGCCCCGCCACCGAGGGCAGGGCATAGCGCCAGAAGACCGGCCAGTGGGGGCCGCTCAGGATGGGGTCGGGATGGCGCGGGGCCGCGTCGTCCATGCACGCTCCTTGATCACGAGGCCCCGGCGGGCGAGGCCTATTCCAGGTTATCGAGGCCGCGCTCGGCCATGGCCACGGCGCGGAACAGGGCTCGGCCCTTGTTGAGGGTCTCCTGCCACTCCAGCTCGGGCACCGAGTCGGCCACCACGCCGGCGCCGGCCTGCACATGCAACTGGCCGTCCTTGATCACCGCGGTGCGGATGGCGATGGCGGTGTCCATGTTGCCGTGCCAGGAGAGATACCCCACGGCGCCGGAGTAGACGCCGCGCTTGACCGGCTCCAGCTCGTCGATAATCTCCATGGCGCGGATCTTCGGCGCCCCGGAGAGGGTACCCGCCGGGAAGGTGGCGCGCAGCACGTCCATGGCGGAGAGTCCCGGCTTCAACTGGCCGGTGACGTTGGAGACGATATGCATCACGTGGGAGTAGCGCTCCACCACCATCTGGTCGGTGACCTTGACCGTGCCGGTCTGGCTGATGCGCCCCACGTCGTTGCGCCCCAGGTCGATCAGCATCAGGTGCTCGGCGACCTCCTTGGGGTCGCCCAGCAGGTCCTTCTCCAGGGCCTGGTCCTCCGCCTCGCTCTTGCCGCGCACCCGGGTACCGGCGATGGGTCGCACCGTGACCTCGCCATCCTCCAGTCGGGTGAGGATCTCCGGGGAGGAGCCCACCACCTGATGGTCGCCCAGGTCGAGGAAGAACATATAGGGCGAGGGGTTGAGGCTGCGCAGGGCGCGGTAGAGGTCCAGCGGCGGCGCCTGGTAGCCGATCGACATGCGCTGGGAGGGCACGCACTGCATGACGTCGCCGGCCAGCACATACTCCTTGATGGTCTCCACCGCGGCCTTGAAGCCGCCCTCGGTGAAGCCGGAGGTGAAGTCGCCCTCCTCCACCGCCGGCGCCCCGGTGCCGGGGCTCTGGGTATTGACGGTGGCGCTGCGCAGCCGGATCTCCAGGCGCTCGAGGCGCTCCCGGGCCCGCTCGAAGGCCTCCGCCTCGGCGGGGTCGGCATGGGTCCACAGGGTCAGGCGACCGGAGAGGTTGTCGAAGACCACCAGCTCCTCGCAGACCATCAGCAGGATATCCGGCACGCCCAGGGGGTCGGCCTTGGCGGCGGCGGCCGCGCTGCGCAGGCGCGGCTCCACGTAGCGGATGGTGTCGTAGCCGAAGTAACCCACCAGGCCGCCGTCGAAGCGCGGCTGGTCGTCGAGTTGCGGCACCTTGTAGCGGGACTGGAAGGCCTCGATCCAGGCCAGCGGGTCCTCCACCTCGGCCTCCTCGATCACCTCCTCGCCATCCAGGTGGCGCACGCTGAAGCCGCGCACCTCGAGGCGCTCCCGGCACGGCAGGCCGATGATCGAGTAGCGGCCCCACTTCTCGCCGCCCTGTACCGATTCGAGGAGGAAGGTCCAGGGTGCCTGGGCCAGCTTGAGGTAGGTAGAGAGCGGCGTATCGAGGTCGGCCAGCACCTCCCGGGTCACGGGAATGCGGTTGTAGCCGGCCTGGGCCAGCTCCTGAAAGCGGTCGGGGGTCATCATGCCCGTCAAGTCCTTTGGTGGTGTCTCGGAAAATGGCTAGCGGTGGCCGCCGGGGCGACCGGAGAGCATCACCATCGCCAGCGCTTGACCTCACGCATCAGGGTGGCGAGGCGCTGGCGGCTCGGGGGGAATTGACGGGGCATGGGGGCGGTGTCCGTGCGAGAAAGTTATAGCAACTTCTTATCAAATCGGCATTTTTTATAGCGCCTAACGGGGGAACACTAAACGAGTTCCGCCAGCGATTCAACCAGGCCATCGGGGCCGCTGGCCGTCACCGGTTCGCCATGGTTGTAGCCGTAGGGCACCGCCAGGGTACGGAAGCCGGCGGCCCTGCCGGCGGCGATATCGTGGCGGGAGTCGCCCACCATCAGGCAGCGTGACGGCGACACCTCGAAGTGACCGCTCATCGCCAGCAGCGGCGCCGGGTGGGGCTTCTTCTCGGCCAGGGAGTCGCCGCCCAGGCAGCGGGAGAAGACCCCCTCGATGCCCAGCCCCTCGAGGATCGGCGCGATAAAGGCCGCCGGCTTGTTGGTGACCAGCGTCAGGATCAGGCCCCGGGCGGCGAGCCCCTCCAGGGCCTCGCGCACCCCGGGATAGAGACGAGTGCGGGCATTCGGCGCCTCGCCATAGTGGTGCAGGAAGCGAGCATGGGCCGCCTCCAGGCGCTCGGCCTCGGGGGCCTGGCCCAGGGCCCATGTCAGGGCCCGCTCCACCAGCACCCGGGCGCCGTTGCCCACCCAGTCGCGCACCCGGGCCTCGCCGGCGGCGGGCAGGGCCAGGTCGGCGAGGGCGAGGTCCACCGCCGCGGCCAGGTCGGGGACCGAGTCCACCAGGGTGCCGTCCAGGTCGAAGCAGATCAGGGTGATGCCTTCCAGGCTGGGATGCATGGGGGCTCCTTGGTGAGTCACTGAGAGGGGACGAATCGGTCATGCCGATTATGCATGTAATATTACGGAAAAATCTTCCGTTTTTTGGCCGTCGCCCATAGGCAGACGAACGTCGTAACGCTATGCTAGGGCCAGCCGTTGCCGACTCCAGGGCATCTCCCCCCTACTCGGCCGGACGCCGACGACACCCCTGCCGTGACGCCCGACCGCCGTATCGAGGCCTGTGTCCTGACCCCGGGCAACTTTTTCAAACCTTTCCCTTTCACACTTTGTCAGGAGTCTCTATGACGCTACCACGCATCGTGGTGGTCGGCGGAGGCGCGGGCGGACTGGAGCTGGTTACCCGGCTCGGTCGCAAACTCGGCAAGCGCCAGCGCGCCGAGATCGTGCTCGTCGATCGCAACCCTACCCATATCTGGAAACCCCTGCTGCATGAGGTGGCCACCGGCGCCCTCGATTCCGGTCTCGACGAGGTCTCCTACCAGGGGCACTCGAAGAGTCACGGCTACCAGTTCCAACGCGGCACCCTGAGCGATATCGATCGCCAGGCGCGTCGCCTGACCCTGGCGCCGATCCTCGACGAGGATGGCAGCGTGGTGCTGCCGGCCCGGCATCTCGACTACGACTACCTGGTGCTGGCACTGGGCAGCGTCTCCAACGACTTCGGGACTCCCGGCGTCACCGAGCACTGCCACTTCCTCGACTGCCCCCAGCAGGCCGAGGCCTTCCGCCACGACATGCTCAATACCTTCCTGCGCTACAGCGCCCCGGAACGGCGTACCCACACCAAGCTGACGGTGGGCATCATCGGCGCCGGGGCCACCGGGGTAGAGCTGGCCGCGGAGCTGTATGACGCCTCCAAGATGCTCAAGAGTTACGGCTTCACCTCCATCGAGTCGAGCCAGGTGCAGGTTCATCTGGTGGAGGCCGCCCCCGGCGTGCTGCCCGCCCTGCCCTCGCGCATCGGCAAGGCGGTGCACCAGGAGCTGGAGAAGCTCGGCGTGCATATCCATACCGATACCCGGGTCACCCAGGTCACCGAGATGGGCTTTATCACCGCCGAGGGCGAGAAGATCGAGACCGACCTCAGCGTCTGGGCCGCCGGCATCAAGGCGCCGCCCTTCCTCTCCGAGCTGGGGCTTTCCACCGAGCGCAACCACCAGGTCAAGGTGCACCCCACCCTGCAGAGCCTGGACGACGAGCGCATCTTCGCCTTCGGCGACTGCGCCAGCTGCCCGCAGCCGGACGGCAAGCGCGTCCCGCCCCGGGCCCAGGCCGCCCACCAGCAGGCCGGCGTGCTCTACCGCAACCTGCGGGCGGCCCTGGCCGGCAAGCCGCTCAAGGAGTTCACCTTCCGCGACCGCGGTTCGCTGATCTCCCTGGCGCATTTCGATGCGGTGGGCAGCCTGATGCGTGGCGCCTCGGCGCGCAGCCTGTTTATCGAGGGGCGCCTGGCGAAGATGTTCTACGCCTCCCTCTACCGCATGCACCAGTTCGCCATTCATGGCGCCATCAAGACCGGCATGACGGTGGTGGTGGATGGACTGAACCGCTTCCTGCGGCCGAAGATGAAGCTGCACTGAGGCCGACAGGCGCATGAAAAAAGGCCGCCGAGCGATGCTCGGCGGCCTTTTTTGTCGCGCCGGGTGGCCTAGTCGACCCGCTCGGCGGTCAGTGCCTCGGCGCCGTGATGATAGAGATGCACGTCGCGCTGGGGGAAGGGGATGCTGATCCCCTCGGCGTCGAAGCGCCGCTTGATCTGCTCGGTCAGGTCCCAGTAGACGTCCCAGTAGTCCGCCGCCTTGACCCAGGGGCGCACGATCCAGTCGATGCTCGACTCGCCCATGGCGCTCATGCGGATATTGGGTGCCGGCGTCGGCAGGATACGCGCGTCGGCGGCCAGCACCTCCTCCAGCACCCGGCGCACGGTATCCGAGTCCGCCTCGTAACCGACGCTGGCCACCAGGTCGACCCGACGGGTGTCATGGCTGGAGTAGTTGGTGATGGCACCGTTCATCATCTGGCCATTGGGGACGATGATGCGGCGATTGTCCGCGGTCTTCAGCTCGGTGGTGAAGATCTGTACGTCATCGATAATGCCCGCCACGCCGCCGGCCTCGACATAGTCGCCGATCTTGTAGGGGCGAAAGATGATCACCATCACCCCGGCGGCGAAGTTGGCCAGCGACCCCTGCAGGGCCAGGCCCACCGCCAGGCCGGCGGCACCCAGCACGGCGATCAGTGAGGCGGTCTGGATCCCCACCCGACTGATGGCCGCCAGCACCACGAAGACCAGCAGCAGGGCATAGAAGATATTACCCAGAAACTTGACCAGCAGCGGCTCCACCTTGGCCCGCTCCATGGCCTTGGTGGACAGCTTGTGCAGCAGCTTGGCCGCCCAGCGCCCGATCAGGAAGATGGCGATGGCCGCCACCAGGTTCACTCCGAAGCTCGCCCCGGAGGTCTGCAGGAAGGTCACTACCCCATTGGCATCCATAGGTCGTCCTTTTTCCATTCAACAAGAGTGATTCGTTCGACAAACCCTCGCAGCATAGCAGGGCGCGTCGCTATGAATCATCGCCCTCGAGCCGCCGCGCCAGCCAGGCCCGCTTCTGCGACGCCGAGAGCCGCTTCAGGGCGGCCTCCTGGCGCAGCGCCTCGCCGTGGCTGGCCATGGGCGCCTGGTACCTGAGGGTCAGCGGCCCCTTGCCGCGCAGCGCCTTGGCACCACGCCCCGTGCGGTGCTGCTGCAGGCGCCGCGCCACATCGGTGGTGATGCCGGTATAGAGGGCGCCGCCGGCGGTCTCCAGCAGGTAGAGGCTCCAGCGCCGCTCGGCCGTCATCCCTCAGGCCCTGGCCAGCTCGTCGCGGAAGGCCCGGATCACGCTGTCGTAGTGGTGGGGATCCTCGCCGCGACCGGCATTGAAGACCGCGGAGCCCGCCACGAAGGTATCGGCGCCGGCCCGGGCGATCTCGGCGATATTCTCCACCTTGACCCCGCCGTCGATCTCCAGGCGGATATCGTAGCCGGAGGCATCGATACGCCGGCGCGCCTCGCGCAGCTTGTCGAGGGTGCCGGGAATAAAGGATTGCCCGCCGAAGCCCGGATTGACGCTCATCAGCAGGATCATATCGACCTTGTCCATCACATAGTCGAGGTAGGAGAGCGGCGTGGCCGGGTTGAAGACCAGGCCCGACCGGCAGCCACCATCACGGATCAGCTGCAGGGAGCGGTCGATATGGTCGGAGGCCTCCGGATGGAAGGTGATATAGCTGGCCCCGGCCTCGATAAAGTCACCGATCAGGCGATCCACCGGCGTAACCATCAGGTGGGCATCGATGGGCGCGGTGACCCCGTGATTGCGCAGTGCCTTGCAGACCATGGGGCCGATGGTCAGGTTGGGCACGTAGTGGTTGTCCATCACGTCGAAGTGGACGATATCGGCGCCGGCGGCCAGCACATTGTCCACTTCCTCGCCCAGGCGGGCGAAGTCGGCGGAGAGGATGGAGGGGGCAATCTTGAAATCGCGGTGAGACATGGAGGTCGAAGACTCCTCGGGTCATGGTAGCCAGGTCGGGCGTATTCTAGCAGCCCGACCGGCTTCCCTACAGGCATCATATTATCGACAGGCGCTCCCCCGCAGCGGAGCCGATGCCCCTATCGCGGACCGTTGCCTCGGCACTGCCTTATGCCTCACCAGCCCGTGGCGACGCTTCGTCCAGCGCATTTTCATCGGCCTTGCCCACCCGATAGATGACATACAGGGCGGAGATAAGCGTCAGGCCTACGAAAAGGACCAACCCCGCACCGAGACCGGCATAGCCACCCCACTCCACCGAGTAGCCCGCCACCACCGGAGCGATGCCATTGGCTGCCATCACTGCGCCTCCCGCAGCCGCCACCACACGGCCCTGCTTGTCGGCGACACTCGCCACCCCCATCAGGCAGCTGTAGGTGAAAAAATGCAGCGTCGACCAGGCGATAACGAGGCCACCATAGAGCCATTGACTATCCGTCTGACTGACCGCCAGGGTAACCCCTCCGGAGGCGAGGATCCCGAATAGCAACAGCGCCGAGCGCCCGAATCGCTTGCCGGCCCAGATAAGCAGCAATGGACCCAACAGCGAAGTGGCACCATGCACCCCAAAGATCAGCCCTAGCCCGCCCGGCTCGAAGCCGAGGCGATGCACCCCGATGCGCTCGGCATACATCCAGATCATGGTGTCGCGGATAAAATAGAAGAGCACCATCGCCAGCACTGCCAGCGACAAGGGGGTCAGCAGAAACAGGTAGGAGCGCTTGCCTTCCTGGGGAAGGCGCGTCGATGCTCCTTCGCCGACGAGGCCTTGCGCCTCCGGCGTCGCCATCAGCCAGGGGAGGCAGAACAGGTGCAGGACGATCAACACCCACATGACCCCATCGAGGGCAAAGCGGCTAGCGAATTGTGGCGTCAACACCAGGAGGGCGATAAACAGCACCGTGCCCAGCAGGACGACACGATCGAAGGTTTTCTCGGGATCCTCAAAGCCGGCCACCACCGCATTGCCGACCGCCAGCACGACGCCATAGCCAACCCCCGAGAGCACCAAGGGTAAAACCACCGAGGCGCTATCGTTCACCATCACCACCCCGATATTTCCCAGCACGGCCAGCGCCGTTCCCAAGAGCACCAAGGGTCGCCTGGGTAGCCGATGCACCGCGGGAGCGACCGCGAAGGCCGCCAGACACATCGCCGTGAGGTTGTAGGTGACCAGCAGCCCCGCCGCGGACTCCGAGATGGCAAAGCTGGTGATATAAGCACTAAATAAATAGGGCAAGACGAGCAGTGGTGCCAACCCGACGCCATAGATCGCCGCGAAGGGCATCAGGATATCTTTCGATGTTAGTGTCTCGAACATTTTCATTATTGTTCACTCCCTTGCTCAATCCAGGCGTTACCGGCATGGGCTTCGGCCAGGGCGATCACCGCCTCCTGATGAGGCAATACCTCATCGGTATAGGCGATGGTCGAGCCAAAGCTTTCGAAGGGGTTATCGATTTCCGATTCAACCCCCGATATTCCCTCGATCACCGCAAGCCCCATATAAGGGGTCGATGCCAGGTCATAGCCCCCTTCCTGGCACAGTACCAGGCGCCCTTGGCAGAGTTGCTCGGCGGCATGTCGGATTCCCTTGGCAAGATATTTGAAGCCACGGGGTGTCATGGCCATACGCGCCAGGGGGTCGTAGCAACCGGCATCCAAGCCCGAAGCGACGATGATAAAGTCGGGGTTGAAGCGCCTGAGCGCGGGCATCACGACCCGCTCGAAGACCTCCTGATAGATCCGGTTTCCGCCCCCCGGAGGCAGTGGCACATTGATATTTCTGCCGAAGCCCTTCCCTCCTCCGCGGTGATCGACGGTCCCCGTATTTTCCTCGAGGAAGTAGTAGTCCTGATGGATGGAGATCGTCAGGACGTCGGCATCATTCCAGAAGATCTCCTGGGCACCATTGCCGTGGTGCACGTCCCAGTCGACGATAGCGACCCGCTCACAGCCGAGCCGTTGGGCGTGACGTGCCGCCAGGGCGACATTGTTCAGCACGCAGAAGCCGGCACCACGGTGGCTCTCCGCATGATGCCCGGGTGGCCTGACGAAGGCGAAGGCATTATCGACCTCCTCTGCCATCACCCGCTCCACCGCCGTCATCGCTCCACCGGCCGCCAGCAAAGCGATATCGAGCCCTCCGGCGGCGAAGACCGCCCCGGGGCCGGCGACCGCCGCCATGCCTTTATCCTGGGCCTTGAGGCTGTCCAGGTATTCGCCAGTATGCACACGCAGAATTTCGTCATCCGTGGCCCTGCGCGGTTTGATGCTAACCAACTGTTCGGCTAGCCCCGATTGCTGCAACAAGTTATAGAAACGACGCTTGATCTCCGGTCGATCATAGTTGGCGCCGGGCTGCACCAGGAAGGGAGGAAAGGGTTGATTGAGGCTGTCATACCAGAAGTAGCTCTCATCGAATACCAGACCCGTGGGCATCGGTTCTCTCCTTGATTACCTTGTTGTTGTTACAGGAAATAGGGAATCTTCGACGAGCCGCCCGCCGAGTCCGGCGGGCGGCCGACATCAGCGGGCCAGGTAGCCCTCGGCGCGCAGCCCTTCGGTGACCTCGAGGATGCTCTCCCGGAGGGTCTCGGCGACGAAGTCGACGTCCTCGCGGGTCAGGATCAGGGTCGGCGAGAGGATGTTCATATGCGCCAGCGGGCGCACGATCAGGCCGCGCTTCTGACAGGCATCGGCGATGCGATTGCCCACCTTGGCCGCCGGATCGATCAGCTCCTTGGTCGCCTTGTTCGCCACGTTCTCCAGGCAGATCATGAACTTTCGACCACGCACATCGCCCACCAGCTCGAGCTCGCCGAGCTCGCGAATACGCGCCTCGAAGTAGGCGCCGACCTCTTTCACATGCTCGCAGAGGCCCTCGCGCTCGATGATCTCGATGTTCTTCAGCGCCGCGGCGCAGCTCACCGGATGGCCGGAGTAGGTGAAGCCGTGGGTGAAGATGGCGCCCTCGGCCTGGGGCTCGCTGATCACCTCGTAGATGCGATCGGAGAAGATCGTCGCCCCCAGCGGCAGATAGCCGGAGGTGAGGCCCTTGGCGCAGGTGATGATATCGGGAACGATCTCGAACTCGTCCTCGGAGGCGAACATGTGCCCGAGCCGGCCGAAGGCGGTCACCACCTCGTCGGAGACATAGAGGACGTCGTACTTGCGGCATACCTCCAGGGTCGCCTTGTGGTAGCCCTTGGGCGGCACGATCACCCCGCCGGCGCCCATGATCGGCTCGGCGAAGAAGGCCGCCACGTTATCCGGGCCGATCTCGAGGATCTTGTCCTCCAGCTCCTGGACCTTCTGGCGGCAGAATTCCTCCTCGCTGAGCCCCGGGTCGCGGCGATAGGGATTGGGGCAGGAGATGTGGTGCACCAGCTGCTCGTCGATATCGAAGCCGATATGGTCGAACTTGACCCCGGTGATCGACATGGCCATGTAGGTGCTGCCGTGGTAGCCGTCGATCCGCGAGATGATCTGCTTCTTGGTCGGCTTGCCGAGCTGGTTGAAGTAGAAGTGAATCAGGCGCACCGCGGTGTCGTTGGCCACCGAACCGCCGCAACCGTAGAAGACGTGGTTGAGGTCTCCCGGGGCCAGCTCGGCCAGCTTGGCGGCAAGCTTGGCCGCCGGCGGCGTGGTGTGATGGCCGAAGGTGGAGAAGTAGGGAATGGCGCAGATCTGCTCCGCCACCGCCTCGGCGATCTCCTTGCGACCGTAGCCGATATTGACGCACCACAGGCCGCCGATGCCGTCCAGGTAACGCTTGCCGTCGGCGTCCTGGATGGAGACGCCATCGGCGCCGGTGAAGACCATGGAGCCGCTCTCCTTGAAGGTGGAGAAATCGGTCCAGGGGTGCATGAAGTGATCGCGATCGGCTTCCCAGACTTGCTGCTTCTCGGCGGCGTCGACGGCGGTTACCTTGGGGTTGAGGCTATTCATGGGGTCACTCCTGTTCGTTCGGGTCGTGCGGGGATTCGTGGAGGCGCGGCGCCGGGCCGGTGACTCGACGCCACCTCTCGTGAGCAATCGTTGTGTTCTCAGTCGTGGCGTTCGCCGCCGGCGCCAGTGGCCATCAGCCGATCCAGGGGCTCGGGGCGGAACAGCGGCTTCTTCATGACGCCCTTGATCCAGACGATGGCCACCAGGCTGACGATGCCCAGTACCACCCCGGCGCTGGTGAAGATCCAGGCGGTCAGTTCGGGGGCCGGCGAGGCGTAGACGATGGCATAGACCATGCCGGCGATGCCGATCAGCTGTGGCAGCGGATAGAACGGCGTGCGGAAGGGGCGCTTGGCGTCGGGATAGCGGCGACGCAGGGCGATCACGTTGACATGGGCAATGATATAGGCGAGCAGCCAGGCGATGGCGGCGGCCACCAGCAGCAGGCCCACGGTGCCCGCATCGTCGCCCCAGATCAGCAGCGGCAGACCGGTGACGCCGGCGACGAACAGCACCGCCACCCAGGGCACCCGGCTGGTCGGCGTCAGCCGGCCGAGGATCGGGAACACCTGGCCCCGCTCGGCCATGCCCTGCAGCATCCGCGGCACCGAGGCCAGCGAGGTATTGAGGGTGCTGCAGGTGGCGGTGACCGCCGCCACGGCGAGCAGGAAGGTGCCGGAGCCGCCGAAGGCCGCGGTGGCATACTCGAGGTGGGGCAGCTCGGCGTTGATCAGAGTCTCGCGGGGAATGTAGAAGAGCGCGCCCAGGCAGTAGAGCAGGAAGACGGCAAAGATCAGGGTCAGGCCGATAAACATGGCACGCGGAATATTGCGCTCAGGGTTGCGGCTCTCCCCCACCAGCGGGCAGACGAACTCCACCCCCACATAGCCCCAGATGGCCAGGGCGATCAGGGTCAGGGCGCCGTCGCCCAGGTTGAACTCGCCGAAGACCTGCCCCGCGGGAATCTCGTGGGGCGCGAAGCCGCCGCTCAGGGCGCTGACGCCGAGCAGGGTCAGGGCCACCACCATCACGAAGGCCAGCACATTCTGCAGCCTGGCGAAGACGTCGATGCCCATCAGGTTGAGCAGCGTGAAGAGGCCGAGCAGCCCGAAGGCGATCCACAGGCCGCCGCCCAGGCCGGGATAGAGCACCCCCAGCAGGTAGTCGACCAGCAACAGCTCCGCGGAGAGGGCGAACATCGCCACCACCACATAGCCGGAGAAGACCGCGAGGATCGCCGGGAAGTGGCCGAGGGCCACCTCGGTGTAGGTGCTCAGGCTGCCGGCCCGGGGAATCATCAGCGACAGCTCCGAGAAGGAGGCGGCATAGCAGAGCGCCAGTACCCAGGCGATGGCCAGGGGCACGATATAGGCGGCGCCGGCGATGCCCACGCCCTGGAGCATGATCACCATCACGCCCTGGGACACCACCAGGCCCACCGCCACGGCGAGCAGCGCCTTCATGCCCAGGGCGGCGCGGGGTTTGTCGGTGGCCGCGCCGGGCGCGGCGGCAAGGGTTGTCTGTGTCTCTTGCATCGGGAATACCCTTATCTTGTAGTCGTTGTCATCGTGGGGCGCGCCGCCGGGGTAACGGCGCGCCCTTGCCTCGCTGCCTTACCGGGTCAGGCCATTAGAGGCGGATCCAGGTGGTCTTCAACTGCGTAAACTTGTCCAGCGCATGCAGGGAGAGGTCGCGACCGAAGCCGGACTGCTTGTAGCCGCCGAAGGGCGTGCTGAAATCGATGGCATCCACGGTATTGACCGAGATGGTGCCGGCGCGCAGGCGCCGCGAGACCCGGTGGGCCCGGGACAGGTTCTCGGTCCATACCGAGGCGGCCAGGCCGTAGATGGAGTCGTTGGCGATGGCCACCGCCTCGTCCTCGTCGGCGAACTCGATCAGCGCCGCCACCGGGCCGAAGATCTCCTCCCGGGCGATGGTCATCTGCGGCGTCACCCCCTCGAAGAGGGTCGGCGAGACGAAGGCCCCCTCGGCATCCGCCGCCGGCGCCTCGCCCAGGGCCAGGCGCGCGCCCTCCTCCACCCCCAGGCGGATAAAGCCGCGCACCCGCTGGGCGTGGTCGTTATCGATCAGCGAGCCGACGTTGGTCTGCGGGTCGAGGGGATCGCCCACCTTGAGCCTGGCGGCCGCCGCGACGAAGTGGGCGACGAAGGCCTCCTTGATCTCGCGCTGCACCAGGATCCGCGAGTTGGCGGAGCACACCTCGCCCTGGTTGAAGTAGATGCCCTGCACCGCGGCGGCAGCGGCGGCCTCCACATCGCAGTCGGCGAAGATCAGGTTAGGGCTCTTGCCGCCGCACTCCAGCCACACCTGCTTCATGTTCGAGCGGGCGGCATAGTCGAGGAAGCGCTTGCCGGTGGCGGTGGAGCCGGTGAAGGTCAGGCAGTCCACGTCCATGTGCAGGCCCAGCGCCTGGCCGGTGATATGGCCATGGCCGGGCAGCACGTTGAAGACGCCGTCGGGCAGGCCCGCCTGCTTGGCCAGCTCCGCCAGGCGCAGCCCGGTCAGCGGCGACTGCTCCGCCGGCTTGAGGATCACGCTGTTGCCGGCGGCCAGGGCCGGGGCCAGCTTCCAGGCGGTGATATCCAGCGGGAAGTTCCAGGGAATCACCGCCGCCACCACGCCGATCGCCTCGCGGGTGATGGTGGCCAGGTTGTCGCCGTCGGTGGGCGCCACCTCGCCATACAGCTTGTCGATGGCCTCGGCGTACCAGGCGAAGCAGCCGGCGGCGCCGGGGATATCGATGCCGTGGGCATCGCTGATCGGCTTGCCGGTGTCCAGGGTCTCGAGCAGCGCCAGCTCGTCCTGGTGCTCCATCATCAGCGCCGCCAGGCGCTGCAACACCGCCTTGCGATGGGCCGGGGCGGCCCGGGACCAGGTCCCCGCCTCGAAGCTCGCCCGGGCCGCGGCCACCGCCGCCTCGACCTCCGCCTCGCCACAGGCGGCGACCTCGGTGATCGCCTCGCCGCTGGCCGGGTTCCAGGTGGTCAGGGTGGCGCCATCCGCCGCGTCCCGGCGCCGGCCATCGATAAAGGCGCCGCCGGGCAGGCTCAGCCGAGTGCGCAGGTCACGCCAGTAGGAAAGATCGTGTGCCGCCATCGGAATCACTCCAGTTGTCGGGGGTTGTACTTGGGGCCTCGTAAGGCGCGAATCACGACTGGTGAGCTCACGATAGCCCCGGGCCCTGCTTTACTAAAATATTATTATGCTAAGCGCTGGCTCAGCTTTTCTTATGCAGAGGTGCCGCCGAGTGGCCGCCGATACCGTCCAGCGGTGAGAGACTCAAGGGGAGGAAGACAAGACACCGGAGCCGCGGCGATGCTTTTCGCCTGGCCGCGACTCGATGGGGTTCGGGATCGGCAAGGCCCCGGGGCCTTATTCGCGCTCGCTGGAGTCGATCAATCGCTCGGGAACCTGGGCAAAGGCGTGGGCGAGCCGCTCCAGAATCGGCGACAGGGAGTCGGCGTCGCAGGCCAGCCGATGCATCGCCTCGGCGGCGGGGCTCAGGCGCAGCCCGCGCAGGCAGGCGATGCCCATGCACAGCGGCGGCGCCTCGTCGCTCAGGGTCAGTGCCTTGAGGCGTCCGCCGTCGAAGGCATCCAGGGTGGTCAGGGGCGTATTGAACAGCGCGAAGCCGAAGCCCTTGGCCACCAGGCCGCGGATCATGTCCATCGACTTGGCGCGGTGGGCTACCGTCGGCGAGAGCCCCTGGTGGGAGAAGATCGACAGGAAGTAGTCGCGGCTCAAGGGCCAGTCGAGGATCACCATGGGGTACTCCACCAGCTCGGCGAGGCACACGCTGTCGCGGTCGGCCAGGGGGTGGTCGACGCTGACCACCGCATAGGGAGGAAAGCGGTAGAGGGGCGTGAAGTCGACGCTCTCCGGAACCTGGAGGTCGTAGGTAAAGGCCAGCTCGTAGTCCCCCTTGCCCAGGCCGGCGACGATATCCGCCTGATTCATCTCGTCGCACTGCAGGCTCACCGCCGGGTAGCGGTCGGCATAGCGGCGCAGCAGCTGGGGCAGGAAGACCGGCGCGAAGGTGGGAAAGGCCACCAGGCGCAGTTCGCCGCCGATCTCCTCGCCCAGGGAGACGGCGAAACGCTCCAGCCCCTCGGCGTCGCGCAACAGTTGCTTGGCGCGCACCAGCAGTTGCTTGCCGGAGGGGGTCAGGGAGAGCCCCTGGGCATGGTGGCGCACGAAGAGCTGCAGGCCGGTGGTCTCCTCGATCTGCTGAATGGCCGCGGAGATGGAGGGCTGGGAGACATGCAGGCGCTTGGCCGCCTGGGTGACGCTGGAGAGGTCGCCGGCGACGACGAAGTAGCGCAGCTGCTTGAGGGTAAAGTGACGCATCGACGGGGTTCCGGGCTCGGGGACTCGAGGCGGCGACGCCGCCTGCCCCGAGCATACCAAGGCTGGCCCGGGGGCGTTAGCGACCTCTCTGATCGCGAGCCACCGCAACGAGAATGGCTAAGGGGCGCTGGGGGCAGGGCGGAGCAAAGCGTCTTTTTCAGGGGTGAGGAAGACCCTTCCGAACGGGTAGGCCATGGAGGGCCTACCCCGGCCCTGAAAGCGAAGCAGGATAGCGTAGCGCCTCAGGAAAAAGTCGAGCGTCCAGGGAAGGATTCACAGCGTCTTTGCGAGGCCTGCCCCCAGGACAGCCCCGAGCCTCGACGTCAGGACAATCTAAACTGACGACACCTCGGCGCAGGCGCGATCCAGGCGGGCCACCGCCTCGGGGTCGGCCAGGGCCTCGGTGAGCCGCGCCAGGAAGGCCTCGCAGCGGCCCAGCTGCTCGCGGGTCACGTACTCGTCGGGCTGGTGGCCCTGGGCCATGCTGCCGGGGCCGCAGACCAGGGTGGGAATCCCCAGCTCGCGCTGGAAGAGTCCCGCCTCGGTGCCGAAGCCGATGCGCTCGCGGCCCGGCTCGGCCAGCAGCGACAGGATCAGTTCCACCAGCTCGCCCTCCTCCGCCATGGCCAGGCCCGGGTAGTCGCCGAGCCAGCGCAGGGAGACGCCGGCCTCCGGATGGCACGCCTTGAGCTCGGCATCCAGGCGATCGATCTGCGCCATCAGCGGCGCCAGCAGCGCCTGCGGGGCCTCGTCCGGCACGTTGCGCACCTCGAAGTCGAGGCGGCACCGGGCCGGGACGATATTCAGCGCCGTGCCGCCGTCGACGGTGCCCAGTTGCAGGGTGGTGTAGGGGATGGCGAAGCGGGTATCGAAGGGCCCGGTCTCGGCCTTGGCGGCGGCGGTGTCGGCGAACCACTGGATCAGCGGCGCCGCCGCCTGGATGGCATTGATGCCCTCCGGGGCCATGCCGGAGTGACAGGCCCTGCCCGTCACCTCGATGCGACCGGCCAGCTTGCCCTTGTGGGCGGTAGCCAGGCGCATGGAGGTGGGCTCGCCGACCACACAGGCGGCGGGACGCACCCGGAAGCGGCGCATCGCCTCGAGCAGGCTGCGCACTCCCAGGCAGCCCACCTCCTCGTCGTGGGAGAAGGCCAGGTGGATGGGCGCGACGAGCTCGGCTCGTGCCATGGCCGGCACCGCCGCCAACACCGCCGCCAGGAAGCCCTTCATGTCCGCGGTGCCACGGCCGTAGAGGCGCGGCCCCTTGGCGGTCAGCCGATAGGGGTCGCTGCGCCAGGCCTGGCCGGTCACCGGCACGGTATCGGTATGCCCGGAGAGCATCACCCCGGGGCGGTCCCCGGGGCCGATGGTGGCGTAGAGGTTGGCCTTCTCGCCGCAGGCCGAGGGGACCAGGGTCGCCTCGATGCCCTGCTCGGCGAGGCGATCCCGCACGAAGTGGATCAGCGCCAGGTTGCTGCGATCGCTGGTGGTATCGAAGGCGATCAGCCGCTCCAGCAGATCGACACAGGCCGTCGAGGCATCGCTCATCGGTCGTCTCCCGGCACCCCATAGCCCGGCGCCTGGTTGGGGTCGATGGCGCGGCAGAGGTAGGCGGCCCGCTCGGGGAGGTAGGCCTGCCACACCATGCGCAGCTCCTGGATGGGGGCGATATGCCAGTCCACCCGCAGGTCCACCGCCGGCCAGTTGGCCTGTTCATAGACCTTGAGCCCCGCCGAGTGCACCGGGCCCATCTCGCCGCCGGCGGCCTGGGCCGCCTCCAGCGCCGCCAGCAGCCGCTCGGCGAGCTCTCCCGGGTGGTCCTCGAAGGTCTCCACCAGGGCATCGATCACCGCGCCATCGGCGAGCATGTTGCCGCCGGCCACGCAGTCGCGACCGCGCCGGGTGGCATGGATCCCCAGGGTCTCGGCGCCGCTATGCACGGCGCTGCGGCCCGCGGCGTCCAGCACTTGAAGCTGCCGCCACTCGGGGAAGCGCTCCTCCTCGACCAGGCGCGCCAGCACCGTCTCGGCGGACAGGCCCTGGGCCAGCAGCTCGGTGCCGCGCTGGCCCAGCGCCGGGTTGGTGACGTTCTGGGTCAAGACCACCCCGCGCCCCGGGGCGATAAAGGGGCAGCGACTGGCCACGCAGATGCTCGACGAACTGATGGCGGTGCCGAACTGGCCGGTCTCGCGGCACAAGCCGGCGATGGAAAAGGTCATTGGGCGCCCTCCTCGTCGTCGGGAATCACGGCGATCACATCGATCTCCATCAGCCACTCCGGCTGGGCCAGCCCCGCCACCACCAGGCCGGTGGAGATGGGATAGACCCCCTTGAGCCACCGCCCCACCTCCCGGTAGACCGGCTCGCGGAAACGCGGGTCGGTGATATAGGTGGTGGTCTTGACGATATGATCGAGGTGGCTGCCGGCCTCCTCGAGTAGCTGCTTGACGTTCTTCATGGCCTGGTTGGCCTGGGCGGCGGGGTCCCCCAGGCCGACCAGGCGACCCTCGAAGTCGGTCCCCACCTGGCCGCGCACATAGACGGTGTTGCCGGCCCGTACCGCCTGACAGAGGTCGTTGTCCAGGCTCTGGTTGGGATAGGTGGCCTGGGTATTGAACATGCGAATTCGGGTATGCGTCGGCATCGACGACTCCTTGCTGCTGAGGCGATAACGGCGGGAGGCGCTTCGCCTCCCGCCACGGGCTTACTCGACGACCAGCGCTCGGCGTGGCGCGCTGCGCCCCGCGTCCCGGGCCTCGGCGTGGTAGGCCAGGTACTTGCGCTGGGTGGCGATGTGATCGGCGATATGCTTGGCGTCGTGCCATACCCCCCAGATAAAGCTGGAGCCGCGCCGCGACAGCCAGGGCAGGCCGACGAAATAGACGCCGGGCTCACGGGAGACGCCACGCTGATGCTGGGGCTTGCCGCTGGCATCGAAGGTATCCACCTTGAGCCAGCGGTAGTCCACCGTGAAGCCGGTGGCCCAGACGATGGTGGTGACCCCGGCCTCGGCCAGGTCGAGCTCGCGCAGCGGCTCGCGCACGCAGGCCGGATCGGCGGGAATATGGCGCGCCTCGGGCTCCTCGGGCAGGTCGAGGCCATTACGGCGGGCATAGTCGTCGGCGGCATCCAGCATCGACAGGTAGTTGGCGTCGCCGGCGGCCAGGTTGTCGGCCAGGTCGGATTCGAAGGTGACCCTGCCGTCGGCGAAGGCCCGGGTGCGCCCGACCAGGGTCATGCCCTGATGGGCCAGCTCGCGGAAGTCGATGGTCTTGCCGCCACCGGCGCCGCTCACGGCGATGGTGACGTGCTCGCTGCCGGGCTTCATCATCTCGGCATCCCACTCGCCGAGCACCCCCAGCCACCAGCAGAAGTCGCGTCCCCGGTAGGCCCGGGGCGGCCGATCATGGGGCCCCACCGAGAGGTAGACTCGCCGGCCGGAGCGGCGCAGCTCCTCGGCGATCTGCACCCCGGAGGAACCGGCCCCCACCACCAGCACCGCCCCTTCCGGCAGCTGCCCGGGGTTGCGATACTCGGCGGAGTGAAGCTGGGTGAGAGACGCGTCCTCGGGGGCGATGGGCGGAATCACCGGCGTCTGGAAGGGGCCGGTGGCGGCCACCACCCGGTTGGCCTCGATCACCCCCTCGGAGGTCTCGATGGTAAAGCCCGGCCGGCCGACGTTGCGCTCCACCGACCTGACCTCGACCCCGGTGCGGATGGGGGCCCGGATCTTCTCGGCATAGGCCTCGAAATAGGCCGCCACCCGTTCCTTGTCGGCGAAGGCATCCGGGTCCAGGCCATCGAACTCGAGCCCCGGGAAGCGGTCGTGCCAGGCCGGGCCATTGGCCACCAGGGAGTCCCAGCGGCGGGTGCGCCAGGCCTCGGCGATGCGGTGACGCTCCAGTACCAGGTGGGGCACCCCCTGGTTGCTCAGGTGTTCGCTCATGGCCACGCCGGCCTGACCGCCGCCCACCACCAGGGTATCGATCGTTTCTACTGTCATGCTGCGTCCTCCGGGTGAAGTCGTTATGACCCCACCTTAGGCGCGCCCCATGATTAGATAAAATATAGTTATTCTGGCTTCTGCATCAAAAAAATAGATGCTAAGGGCGGCGACGCCATCATCGAGAATGGCTATTGGCCATTATTCCCAAAATATATATAAAACAGGATTGTCATTACTTATGAGCTAGTTTAGCCTGCTATCCAACATCCTGAATTTCGTGCGGAGCCCATGACCATGTTCAAGCCCTCCTGGATTCGTCGCGGCATCCTGGCCGCCGCCCTCGGCAGCAGCGTCGTCGCCGCCACCCCGGCCCTGGCCCAGGAGCGCGAGTTGCTCAACTCCTCCTACGACATCGCCCGGGAGCTGTTCTCGGCCATCAACCCGGACTTTATCGCCCACTGGGAGGCCGAGCACGGCGAAGCCGTCGGCGTGCAGCAGTCCCACGGCGGCTCCTCCGCCCAGGCCCGCGCCATCATGCAGGGCCTGCGCGCCGACGTGGTGACCTATAACCAGGTCACCGACGTCCAGGTGCTGGCCGACGCCGGCCTGGTGGCCGAGGAGTGGCAGACTCAGTTGCCCAACAACGCCTCCCCCTACTACTCCACCACCGCCTTCCTGGTGCGCGCCGGCAACCCCAAGGGCATCGAGAGCTGGGACGACCTGGCGCGGGAGGACGTGAGCATCGTCTTCCCCAACCCCAAGACCTCCGGTAACGGCCGCTACACCTACCTGGCCGCCTGGGGCTTCGCCGAGCAGGCCTTCGACGGCGACGAAGCACAGATTCACGACTTTATGCGCACCTTCCTGCGCAACGTGGCGGTCTTCGACACCGGCGGCCGTGGCGCCACCACCAGCTTTATCGAGCGCGGCCTGGGCGATGTGCTGATCAGCTTCGAGTCCGAGGTCAACAATATCCGCGGCGAGTACGGCAGCGACGACTACGAGGTGATCGTGCCGCCGGTGAGCATCCTCGCCGAATTCCCGGTGGCCGTGGTGGAAGAGAACGCCGAGCGCAACGGCACCGAGGACCTGGCCCGGGGCTACCTGGACTACCTCTACAGCGAGGAAGGCCAGCGCACCCTGGCCGGCTTCAACTACCGGGTCCACCACGAGGCGGTGGTGGAAGAGTTCGCCGAACAGTTCCCCGCCACCGAGCTGCTGCGCGTCGAGGAGGTCTTCGGCGGCTGGGAGCAGGCCATGGAGGAGCACTTCGCCGGTGGTGCCCTGCTCGATCAACTGCAGCGTCGCTAAGCCATCATGAGCCTCGCCCTTCCCCGCCTCAGGGGCCGTCGCCGGGTGCTGCCCGGCTTCGGCCTGTCGCTGGGCATCAGCCTGATGTTCGTCTCGCTGGTGCTGTTGCTGCCCATGACCAGCCTGGTGGGCCAGCTCTCCGGCATCGGCCTGGCCGAGTACTGGGCCATCATCAGCGATGGCCGGGTGGTGGCCAGCTACACCGTGACCCTCGGCGCCGCCGCCCTGGCGGCGCTGGTCAACGCCGCCTTCGGCCTGCTGCTGGCCTGGGTGCTGGTGCGCTACGAGTTTCCCGGCAAGCGCCTGCTCGACGCCCTAATGGACCTGCCCTTCGCCCTGCCCACGGCGGTGGCCGGTATCACCCTGGCCACCCTCTATGCCGGCAGCGGCTGGATGGGACGGCTCCTCGAGCCGCTGGGGCTGGACGTGGCCTACACCTGGGTGGGCATCGCCCTGGCCATGGCCTTCACCAGCATCCCCTTCGTGGTGCGCACCGTGCAGCCGGTGCTGGAGGACCTGCCCCAGGAGGTGGACGAGGCGGCCCTGACCCTGGGCGCCAGTGACGCCACCGCCTTTCGCCGGGTAATCCTGCCGCACCTGTGGCCGGCGCTGGTCACCGGCACCGGGCTCGCCTTCGTGCGCTCGCTGGGCGAGTTCGGGGCGATCATCTTTATCGCCGGCAACATGCCCTATGAGACCGAGATCACCGCCCTGATGATCTTCGTCAAGCTCCAGGAGTACGACTACGTGGGCGCCTCGGCCATCGCCTCGGTGATATTGATGGTCTCGCTGGCGCTGCTGCTGGCGATCAACATCTGGCAGGGACACTTTATCAAGCGCCTGCATGGAGGACGCGGCTGATGCAACGGATCGGTGATGCCCCGGCGGTGCGCCGGGGCCTGATTGGCGCCGCCCTGGTCCTCTCGGCGCTCTTCTTGCTGCTGCCCCTGGTGGCGATCTTCGCCCAGGCCTTCGCCCAGGGCGTGGGCGTCTTCTGGGCCAATGTCAGCGACCACTACACCCTGGCCGCCATCGGCCTGACGCTCTTTATCACCGTGCTGACGATTCCCGTCTGCCTGGTGTTCGGGGTGGCCCTGGCTTGGCTGGTGACCCGCTTCAGCTTCCCGGGGCGGCGCCTGCTGCAGACCCTGATCGATATCCCCTTCGCCGTCTCGCCGGTGGTGGCGGGGCTGATCTATCTGCTGCTCTACGGCCGCAACGGCTGGATCGGCGGCTGGCTCGACGCCCAGGATATCCAGCTGATGTTCGCCTGGCCGGGCATCCTGATGGTGACCCTCTTCGTCACCTGCCCCTTCGTGGCCCGGGAGCTGATCCCGCTGATGCAGGCCCAGGGCTCCCGGGAAGAGGAGGCGGCGGTGACCCTGGGCGCCTCCGGCGGAACCATCTTCCGCCGGGTGACGCTGCCCAATATCCGCTGGGCGCTGCTCTACGGGGTGATCCTCACCAATGCCCGGGCGGTGGGCGAGTTCGGCGCCGTCTCGGTGGTCTCCGGGGCCATCCGCGGCCAGACCAACACCCTGCCGCTGCACCTGGAGCAGCTCTACCAGGACTACAACACCGTGGGCGCCTTCGCCAGTGCTGCGCTACTGGCCCTGATCGCCCTGTTCACGCTGGCCGCCAAGGCCGGCCTGGAATGGCGCGCCACGCGCCGGGAGGCTTGATCATGGGCATTCGCCTGAGCCAAATCGCCAAGACCTACGGCCGTCCGGGCACGCCCCGGGCCCTGGAGCCCATCGACCTGGAGATCGCCAGCGGCGAGCTGGTGGGCCTGCTGGGCCCCTCCGGCTCCGGCAAGACCACCCTGCTGCGGATCATCGCCGGCCTCGAGCAGGCCGACCGGGACCCGGCCGGGACCATCCACTTCGGCAGCCGCGAGGTCACCGACGTCCATGTGCGCGACCGGCGCATCGGCTTCGTCTTCCAGCACTATGCGCTGTTCAAGCATATGACGGTGTTCGACAACGTGGCCTTCGGCCTCACCGTCCAGCCGCGCGGCCAACGCCCCTCCAGCGGCGAGATCCGCGCCCGGGTGCATCAGTTGCTTGAGATGGTCCAGCTGGAGCGCTTCGCCCAGCGCTACCCGGCGGAGCTCTCCGGCGGCCAGCAGCAGCGGGTCTCCCTGGCCCGGGCCCTGGCCCTGCGCCCCGAGGTGCTGCTGCTCGACGAGCCCTTCGGCGCCCTGGATGCCAAGGTGCGCCAGGACCTGCGTCGCTGGCTGCGCCACCTGCACGATGAGCTGAACTTCACCAGCGTCTTCGTCACCCACGACCAGGAGGAGGCCCTGGAGCTCTCCGACCGGGTGGTGGTGATGAGCGATGGCCGCATCGAGCAGATCGATACGCCGGCACGGCTCTATCGCGCCCCGGCCAACCGCTTCGTCTTCGAGTTCCTGGGCGACGTCAATCGCCTGGAGGGCGAGGTGCGCGACGGCGTGCTGACCTGCGGCGAGGCCCGCCTGGCGGTCGACCTGCCCGAGGGGCCCCAGGAGCTGCTGCTGCGCCCCCACGAGCTGAGCCTGGCGGCCGCTCCCCAGGCCACGGCGCACCTGCCGATGACGGTCACCGCCGTGGTGCCGGTGGGCGCCGAGGTGCGTGTCGAGCTGGCCGCCGACTGGCTCGCCGAGCCGTGGCTCGCCACCATCGGCCATGGCGATTTCGAGCGCCTCGACATCAAGCGCGGCCAGCGCCTCTATGCCCTGCCCCAGCACTGGCACCGCTTCGGCGCCGAGGGCCGGCCGGCGACCCAGCCCAGCCTGGCCTGAGTCGATATCGTCCGGCCTGAAAGGGCTCGGGGCTCCCGGGAGCAGGCCCACGCGAAAACGCTGTGACCCCCTCCCTGGGCACTCGGCATTCTCGTCCCTGATAATGACGCTTCGCTTAGGGCTTCCCCCGGCGCCCCTTAGCCCAGGTCACCGCCGTGGAAGCTATTCAGCGTGAGGCTTATGCCCCTATACTCGCCTCGGCATCCCGCCGAGGCGTTGTTATTGGAGAGCCCCCCTATGCCAAGCCCTATGCCAAGCCCTATGCCAAGCCCTATGCCAAGCCCTATGCCAAGCCCTATGCCGAATCCCGTGCCCAGCCCCCTGCCCAGACTCCCGCTGCTTGCGCTGCTGCTTGTCGCCCTGCTGCTGGCGGGCTGCAGTAGCCCCCACTACCTGCAGGTGGATCCCCGCCTCAGCGCCGAGCTGCCGCGCAGCGGCCAGGGCCAGGCGGTGGCGGTGCATGTGGTGGACGGTCGCGACAGCGAGGTGCTGGGCACCCGCAGCGGCGCCGAGATGTCCACCGCCACCATTACCGTGCAGGCCCATGCGCTGGTGCCCAAGCTGCAGGCCCAGGCCGAGGAGGCGCTGCGCCGCATGGGCTTTCGCCCCACCCGGGAGGTCGACACCATCCCGCGGCTGACCCTGACCCTGAGGCGCCTGGACTATGCCCGCGGCGACGAGGTGCCGGTACTCGGCGAGGCGGTGCTGGAGGCGGTCTTCCAGGCCGAGGCGGTCAACGCCGGCACCACCTACACCGGTACCTACACCTCGCGGCGTAGCCAGAGCTATGCCCTGCGCCCCAGCCAAGCGGCCAATACCCGGATGGTCAACGAGCTGCTCAGCGACGGCCTCAACCGCAGCTTCCGGGACCCGGAGCTCGGCGCCCTGCTGGCCCGCTGAGCTCGGCCCCAACACCGCCAAACGCCAAGGGGCGCCTATACAGGCGCCCCTTGGCGTTTGGCGGTTCGCTATGCTCCGCCGGCGAGCCCGGTTCTTCAATAAGGCCCTCGGCGCTTCAACGACCAGACACTCTCCCGGAAGCCATTGGGCTCCGGCTCGGCGTCGTCCAGATGCACCAGCTCGAAGTTGGCGCCGAACAGCCGCTCCACCTCCTCGGCCTCGACGCTGAAAGGCGGCCCGGCGTTATCCGGCCGGGTCAGGCTGACTAACAACCCGCGGCTCCCCGGGGCCATCAGCTGGGCGAGGTGGAAGGCATAGCGCTGGCGGGTCGCCTCGGGCAGGGCGATCAGGGCGGCGCGATCATAGAAGGCCCCCACCTCGGCGGCCTGGGGCAGGTGAAAGTGGAAGAAGTCACCACACCACAGCTCCACGCTGCCCTGTCGGGTCACCTCGAAATCGCCCTGGCGATAGCGGGACGCCGGCGCCTCGCCCTCGGCCACGAACTGGGCGATCGCCTGGCTGGCCAGCTCGATCCCCAGCACCGGATGCCCCCGCTCGGCCAGCCAGCGCATATCCAGGCTCTTGCCGCACAGCGGCACCAGCACCTTGGTATCGCCGGGCACGCCGAGCCGCGGCCAGTAGCGCACCAGCGCCGGATGCGCCGCCTCGCGATGAAAGCCGATCCGACCTTCCCGCCAGCGCATCAGCCACTCGTTTTCATAAACGCTATCCATCCTCACCAGACTCCCTTGGACACCGGTAGCACTTAGAACCAGCGATCGCGCTTCTTGCGACGCCGCGGCAGATGGGGAACGATCAGCCCCACCAGCAGGCCGGCCCCGGCCACGCCCCCGCCATACAGGAAGTAGCGCAGCAACAGGTCCTCTTCCTGGGTATCCAGACGCGCCTGCAGCTCGCGCACCCGGCGCTGCGCCTCGGTGACCTGACCATCCAGCTCGTGATTGCGCGACTCCAGCTCGGCGATTCGCGCCTCGCGCACCGCCAGGGTCTCGGTCATGCCGGCCACGCGCTGCTCCCACTGGCCGTTGATGCCGTCGAGCTCCTCGCTCAGCGCCGCCACCCGACGCTCCAGCGCCGGCAGCTGGACCCGGTCGCTGGGCGACGCCTGCAACTCGCTGGTCAGCACCCAGACCCGGTCACCGTCCGCGTCCTCGACCCGGGTGTAATTGCCGCTGCTCTCCAGGGCGCGCACCGGCTCACCGGCGGTGAGGGTGCCGATGATGCGATAGCCGTCGGTGGGCCCGCTGCGCACGAAGGTGCTGAGATCATCGGTGACCCAGTGGGTCGGGTCCTGCACTTCCTGAGCCTGGACGGAGAGGCTCAGCCCTCCCAATACCAGGCCCATGATCAAGGGGTTGAATTGTTTCATAGCTCTGCCGTCTTGATGGGCTCGGGATGACACAACGGCCCCGCCCCAGGCGATCTTCGACGCGGCCGACGACTCCTTCGGCGGCCTCGCCCCACTCGGATTGCCATCCACAGCTTCTGTGGATAAGTCTTGGGAAAACCCTTCGCGAAGAGTTCGTATCCGGCATCGGCGCTGCGATCCCGACAAATCGATCACTTTTTGATCGACACCACGGACGCTACTCCTCGCCGCGGGGAGGCCAGCTCATGGGTCGCGGAAACTCCGCTACCTTGCCCTCGGCCTTGACCGCCTTGGCGGCGCCCTCGCGCTCCACTTCATCGATACGCACGATGGAATTCAAGGGGATATAGCTACGGTTGACCCCCTCGAAGGTACGCCGCAGCTTCTCCGAGGCGGGGTCCACCACCAGCTTGGAGGCATCCTCGAAGACGAACTCCTCCACCTCGAGAAAGCCCCACAGTTCGCTCTGGAAGATCTCCCGTGCATAGAGCTCCCAGACCTCGCCCTGATTATGAAATACCACGCGATAGATGGGCTTGGACGCCATAGTGCCTCTGTTTCGACCTCGGTTGACCGCCTCGCCGGTGGGCAAGCGCGCCCCCGGATCGTGACCGGCAAGAATATCATAGCCGCGCCCCTGCCGAACCCGGGCATCACGGTGGCCATGCCGAGGGGCGCTGGCTCCTGCCCGGGCGGGTGCGTATAATCCCCGCCCAGACAATCACGCTCGGCCGCAAGGCCCCTCCTGAATAGACCCCAAACCGGTGACGGAAACGTCGGGCCTCGTGCCGCGACCCTGATTCTTATGGCGAAGAAACTCTTCATCAAGACCCACGGCTGCCAGATGAACGAGTATGACTCCGCGCGCATGGCGGATCTGCTCGGCGAGTCCCACGACCTGGAACTGACCGACGACGAAGCCCAGGCAGACGTGATCCTGCTCAATACCTGCTCGATCCGCGAGAAGGCCCAGGAGAAGGTCTTCCATCAGCTGGGGCGCTGGAAGAAGCTCAAGGAGAGCAACCCGGAGCTGGTGATCGGCGTCGGCGGCTGCGTGGCAAGCCAGGAGGGCGAGGCGCTGCGCAAGCGCGCCCCCCACGTGGACATGGTCTTCGGCCCCCAGACCCTGCACCGGGTACCGGCGATGCTCGACTCCCGCAAGCAGAACCAGATCTCGGTGGTGGACGTGACCTTCCCGGAGATCGAGAAATTCGATCACCTGCCCAAGCCCAGCTCCGACGGCGCCACCGCCTTCGTCTCGGTGATGGAGGGCTGCTCCAAGTACTGCACCTTCTGCGTGGTGCCCTACACCCGCGGCGAGGAGGTCTCGCGCCCCTTCGAGGCGGTGATGGACGAGGTGATCCACCTGGCCGACCAGGGCGTGCGCGAGATCAACCTGCTGGGCCAGAACGTCAACGCCTATCGGGGCGAGAACCAGCTCGGCGACGAAATCGACCTGGCCGAGTTGATCGCCTGCGTGGCGGCGGTGGAAGGCATCGACCGCATCCGCTTCACCACCTCCCACCCGGTGGAGTTCTCCGACAGCCTGATCGAGGCCTACGGCGAGATCCCCGAGCTGGTCAGCCACCTGCACCTGCCGGTGCAGTCCGGTTCCGACCGCATCCTGGCGGCCATGAAGCGCGGCCACGGCGTAGAAGAGTATGTGGACAAGATGGAGCGGATCCGCGAGCTGCGCCCGGACATCAGCTTCTCCTCGGACTTTATCATCGGCTTCCCCGGCGAGAGCGACGAGGATTTCGAGGCCACCATGGACCTGATCCATCGCATCGGCTTCGACCACTCCTTCAGCTTCGTCTACTCGGCGCGCCCCGGCACCCCGGCGGCCGGCCTCGAGGACGACACCCCGGAGGCCGTCAAGAAGCAGCGCCTGGCGATCCTCCAGGAGCGCATCAACCAGCAGGCGATGCAGATCAGTCGCCGCATGGTGGGCAGCACCCAGCGCATCCTGGTCACCGGCTTCTCGCCCAAGGACCCGGGCCAGCTCTCCGGGCGCACCGAGAACAACCGGGTGGTCAACTTCCGCGCCGCCAACCCCATGGAGCTGATCGGCTTCTTCGTCGACGTGGAGATCACCGAGGCGCTGCCCAACTCCCTGCGCGGTGAACTGGCCTCCCCGGCGCGCTACTAAGCGCCCGCGACGGACCTCCTTAGAGCCCCACCCGCGGGCCGCACCCAGGCATTGCCCCGGCACCGTCCGGGGCTTTAAGCTCATCGCATTCCCCCTGCCAAGGACCCTCTGCTCTTGAGCCAACACAGTTCTCAGGCCAATCGCATCATCACCCTGAACCTCGAGCCCAACGATCCCCGACGCCTGGCCAATCTCTGCGGCCAGCGCGACGAGCACCTCAAGCTGGTGGAGTCCCGCCTCGGGGTCACCCTGCGTAACCGCGGCAACACCTTCCAGTTGGCCGGTCCCGGCGCCCGGGTCAAGGCCGCCGCCAATGTGCTCGAGCACCTCTATCGGGAGGCCGAGGTCGACGAGCTCTCCCCGGATACCGTGCACCTCTTCCTGCAGGAGTCGGGCCTCGAGGCCCTGGAGGAGGACGAGGGGACCCTGGACGATCACGAGGTGCTGCTGCGCACCCCCAAGGTGGTGATCAAGCCCCGCGGCCAGAACCAGCAGGGCTATGTTCAGAGCATCCGTAACCACGATATCAACTTCGGTATCGGCCCGGCGGGTACCGGCAAGACCTACCTGGCGGTGGCCGCGGCGGTGGAGGCCCTCAACCAGCAGCAGGTGCGTCGCATCCTGCTGGTGCGTCCGGCGGTGGAGGCCGGCGAGAAGCTCGGCTTTCTGCCCGGCGACCTGGCCCAGAAGATCGACCCCTACCTGCGTCCGCTCTATGACGCCCTCTACGAGATGCTCGGCTTCGAGCAGGTGGGCAAGCTGATCGAGCGCCAGATCATCGAGATCGCGCCGCTCGCCTATATGCGCGGTCGCACCCTCAACAACTCCTTTATCATCCTCGACGAGAGCCAGAACACCACCCGCGAGCAGATGAAGATGTTCCTGACTCGCATCGGTTTCGGCTCCACCGCGGTGATCACCGGCGACGTGACCCAGGTGGACCTGCCCCGGGGCCAGAGCTCGGGGCTGATCCAGGTCCTCGACGTGCTCAAGGACACCGCCGGCATCGGCGTCACCCACTTCGCCGCCAAGGACGTGGTGCGCCACCCCATGGTGCAGCGCATCATCGAGGCCTATGACCGCTTCGAGGCGGAGCAGGAGGCCGAGGAGCGCGCCCGCAAGGAGGCCCGCCGCGAGGCCCGGGAACGTCAGCAGGCCGGCCAGGCCAACGGCAACCCCGGGGATACCGAGCAATGAGCGAGATCGACCGCCAGGTGGCCCTTGCCGACGCCGCCGAGCGGGCCAGCCTGCCCGATGAGGCGCGACTGGCCGCCTGGGTCGGCGCCGTGCTGGCCCGCCACCCGGAGGCCGCCGCTCACGAGCTGACGGTGCGCTTCGTCGACGCCGAGGAGAGCCAGGCCCTCAATCGTGACTATCGCGACAGGGACCGGCCCACCAATGTGCTCTCCTTCCCCTTCGAGAACCCGCCGGGGCTTGACCTTCCGCTGCTCGGCGACCTGGTGATCTGCCATGCGGTGGTGGTTCGCGAGGCCGGCGAGCAGGACAAGCCGCTGACGGCTCACTACGCTCATATGGTGGTGCATGGCACCTTGCATCTGCTGGGCCATGACCATATAGAGGATGACGAGGCCGAGCGCATGGAAGCCCTGGAAGTGGCCATCCTCGCCGAGCTGGGCTTCCCCGACCCCTACACGGCATCCGACCCGGCGCCCGGCGCGCCTTCTATCGAGGACACGAGACCCGACGCATGAGCGAAGACCGATCGAGTAGCCAGGGCAACAAGTCCTGGCTCGATAAGTTTTTCAGCGCCTTTTCCCCCGATAACGACGAGCCCAACTCCCGGGGCGAGCTGCTGCTCTTCCTGCGCGAGGCCAGCTCCCGCCTGCGCCTGGAGCAGGATGCCCTGACCATCATCGAGGGCGCCCTGCAGATCAACGACCAGCAGGTCCGCGAGGTCCTGATCCCGCGCTCCCAGGTCACCGCCATCGCCGTCGACCAGCCCCTGGAGGAGTACCTGCCGGTGATCCTCGAGACCGGCCACTCCCGCTACCCGGTGGTGGGCGAGAACCTCGACGAGGTACTCGGCATCCTGCTGGTCAAGGACCTGCTTCCCCTGCTGTGCCGCTCCCCGGAGGAGCGTGACGGCCTCGACCTGCGCCAGGTGCTGCGCCCGGCGATGTTCGTGCCGGAGTCCAAGCGCCTCAACAGCCTGCTCAAGGAGTTCCGCGACACCCACAACCATATGGCGGTGGTGGTCGACGAGTACGGCGGCACCGCGGGGATCGTCACCATCGAGGATATCCTCGAGCAGATCGTCGGCGATATCGAGGACGAGCACGATATCGACGAGGAGGAGGATATCCGCGAGCTGGGCGAGGGACGCTTCGCCATCCGCGCCCTGACCCCCATCGAGGACTTCAACGAGCGCTTCGAGACCCGCTTCCCCGACGAGGAGTTCGACACCCTGGGGGGCCTGGTGATGCAGCGCTTCGGCCACCTGCCCCGGCGCGGCGAGTTCACCGACCTGGGCGGCTGGCGCTTCACCGTGCTCAACGCGGACAATCGCCGCATCCGCCTGCTCCAGGCGGAACCCTGCGAGGCCGAGGACGACTGACCCGCGCCCCCAAGGAATCCTCTTCGACAAGGAACGTACCGATGAGCGAGTTGCGCCTGCGCCCCTGGCATGCCTATCTGCTGGCCCTGCTGGCCGGGGGCCTGACCACCCTCAGCGCCGCCCCTTTCGCCCTCTGGTGGCTGGGCCCGGTGGCCGCCGGCCTGATGTACCTGGGCCTCCACGCCCTGACCCCGGGCCAGGCCGCCATGAAGGGCTGGTGCTATGGCCTCGGTCTGTTCGGCAGCGGCGCCTCCTGGGTCTATGTGTCGATCCACGACTACGGCTACACCGGGGTGCCGCTGGCGTTGTTGCTCACCGGCCTCTTCGTCGCCGGCCTGGCGCTCTTCCACGCCGTCACCTTCGGGCTCTACCGGCGCCTCACCGGGCCGCGGCTGGCCGCCTTCACCTTCGCCGGCGCCTGGGTGCTGGGCGAGGGGCTGCGCACCTTCGCCTTTACCGGCTTCCCCTGGCTGCTGCTGGGGACCTCCCAGGTGGACTCGCCCCTGGCCCCCTGGGCCCCCATCGGCGGGGTCTACCTGCTGTCGCTGATCACCGCCCTCACGGGTAGCCTGGGCGTCGAGCTGCTGCGCCGGCGCTGGGCCGCCGGGGCCATCGTCGCCGCGCTCTGGCTGGCCGTGCTGGTGCTGCCCCGCCAGTGGAGCGAGCCCAACGGCGAGACCCGCCGGGTCGCCCTGCTGCAGGGCAACCTGGATCAGCTGATCAAGTGGACCCCGGAGGGCCAGCGGGTGGCGGCCAACACCTACAGCCGCCTGACCCTGGAACAGGACGACGATATCGACCTGATCGTCTGGCCCGAGGCGGCCCTGCCGATGTTCGAGGATCAGGCGCGACCGATCTTCGAGCGGGTGCAGGCCAACCTGGCCCCGGGAACCGCCCTGCTCGGCGGCGTCCTGCAGCGCGATGCCGACGACCGCTTCTATAACGCCGTGGTGGGCCTGGGCGAGGTGCAGGGCGAATACCGCAAGGCGCACCTGGTGCCCTTCGGCGAATACCTGCCCCTGGAAAGCCTGCTGCGCGGCGCCATCGCCTTCTTCGACCTGCCCATGCCGGCGCTCTACCCGGGCCCCGACCAGCAGGCGCCGATGCATGCCGCCGACCTGACCCTGGGCAACGCCATCTGCTACGAGATCATCTATCCCGACCTGGTGGCCAGCCGCGCCCGGGACGCGGATATCCTGCTCACCGTCTCCAACGACACCTGGTTCGGCGCCTCCCTGGGGCCCCGGCAGCATCTGCAGATGGCCCGCCTGCGGGCCCTGGAGAATGGCCGCTATGTGATGCGCGCCACCAGCAACGGCCTGACCGCCTTTATCGACCCCCAGGGTCGGGTGCTGGCCCAGGCGCCCCAGTTCGAGGTCGCCAGCCTGGTCGGCGAGGTGCAGGGCATGCAGGGGCTGACGCCCTTTACCCGCACCGGCAGCTGGCCCGCCTGGCTGCTGGCCGCCCTGCTGGTACTGCCGGGGCTGCGCCTGGCCCGCCGCGGCTGACCGTGTAGGTCGGGTAAGCGAGCCAAGGCGAACGCACCCGACGCTCGCGTTGGATGCGCCTTCGGCTTATCCAACCTACCGAGAGATCACAGCTAGCGGCGCTGGGGAAGCGGCCGTATTAGGTCGGGTAAATCCGACGCCGGCCTGCTTACTGCGAAAGATAGGTACCGCCAGACTCCCGTATCATGTTAGCGTGACTCCCCCCTGTGATACGGGTTTGTCGGCGCCAACCCATTGGAATCGTTAACCCCTATACCAACTCCAATAAAGACCAGAATGTCATGATGTCAGCTACCGAGTGTGTCGCTTCCCTGATCGAGAGTTTCCAGAACCGGCGCCCGCTGCGCTCCGGTTCGCTGATCGTCACCCTCTACGGCGACGCCATCGTGCCCCGCGGCGGCACCGTCTGGCTGGGCAGCATCTCCCAACTGCTGGAGCCCATCGGCATCAACGAGCGTCTGGTGCGCACCTCGGTCTACCGCCTGACCCGGGAGACCTGGCTACAGGGCGAGAAGACCGGTCGACGCAGCTACTACAGCCTCAGCGGCCCGGGGCGGCGACGCTTCGAGCAGGCCTTCAAGCGGGTCTATTTCGGCAATGGAGAGGCCTGGGACGGCGGCTGGACCCTGGTCTTCCTCGGCCAGCTGGCCACCGCGGAACGTGCCCGCGCCAAGGAGGAGCTGGAGTGGCTGGGCTTCGGCGCCTTCGCCGGCGGCGTACTCGCCCACCCGCGCATGCACCGCAGCGAGGCCCTGGGCGTGCTCCAGGAGCTCGGCGTCGCGGAGGACACCATCGTCCTGCATAGCGAGGCCAGCGAACCCCTGGCCCCCAGGGCGCTGCGCCTGCAGGTGCGCGAGAGCTGGAACCTGGACCAGCTGGCCGACAGCTATGGCCGCTTCCTGGCCCAGTTCCGCCCGCTCTGGAAGGCGCTCAGCGAGGGCCATGGCCTCGGCGATCAGGACGCCTTTATCGCCCGCACCCTGCTGATCCACGAGTATCGCAAGGTGCAGCTGCGCGACCCCCAGCTCCCCGAGGAGCTGCTGCCCACCGCCTGGGAGGGCCGCAACGCCCGCCAGCTATGCCGCAATATCTACCGGGAGATCTACCAGGGCGCCGAGCGCTGGCTGGACCGCCACCTGGAGACCGCCGAAGGCCCCCTGCCCGCCCCCGCCGCCAGCTTCTACCAACGCTTCGGCGGCCTGGATTGACCCTCAAGCAGGGTCGAGCCAGCATGAAAAACGCCCGCCGGCTTCATCGCCGGCGGGCGTTTTTCTCGAGGGGCAGCGATTACTGGTGCCGGAAGCTCGGCTTGCGCTTCTCGGCGAAGGCGCTCATGCCCTCCCGGCGATCGACAAAGGCGAAGGTGCTCTGGAAGGCGCGGCGCTCGAAGGTCAGCCCCGCCTGCAGCGGGCTCTCGAAGGCCTGGTTCACCGACTCGCGAATCAGCCGCACCACCGGCGCCGAGTGACCGGCGATGGTGGTGGCCAGGGCCAGGGCCTCGGTCTCCAGCTCGGCGGCGGGCACCACCCGGCACACCAGGCCGGCGCGCTCGGCCTCCTCGGCACCCATCATGCGCCCGGTCAGGCACAATTCCATGGCCTTGGCCTTGCCGATGGCGCGCACCAGCCGCTGGGTGCCGCCGGCGCCGGGCATGGTGCCGATCTTCACCTCGGGCTGGCCGAACCTGGCGCTATCGGCGGCCAGGATCAGGTCGCAGGCCATGGCCATCTCGCAGCCGCCACCCAGGGCGTAACCGGCCACCGCCGCCACCACCGGGGTGCGGCAGCGTTCCAGGGCCGCCCAGCCGCCATCGGCGGCGAAGGGGAAGTCCTCGGCCTGCAGGCCGGCCATGTCGCGATCGAGCATCTCGCCGATATCGGCGCCGGCGGCGAACACCTTGTCGCCCCCGGTCAGCACGATGGCGCCGATCTCGGCATCACCATCGAAGGCATCCAGGGCCCGGCCCAGCTCGGCCACCAGGCCGTTGCACAGGGCGTTATGGGCCTGGGGACGATCCAGGCGGATCACCCCGACCCGCCCCTCGCGGGTCACCCGGAGATAGTCGTAACTCATGCACTTTCCTCGCTGTTCTGACGCTGCCCCTTGGGCGCGTGGGCCGCGCCCTTGGGTGCGGTACTGCCGGCATCGAGACGGGGGCGGTCGGCGTCGAGCTCGCTAAGCGGCTCGCAGGCCTCCATCTGCTCCCGGCAGCGCCCCACCAGGCGCTGATACTCCCGGGTGCCCTGCTGCTTCCAGGCCACTTCCTGGTCGCTGAGCTCGCGCTTGACCTGGGCCGGGGAGCCCAGCACCAGGGACTGGGGCGGGCATTCGAAGCCGGCCTTGACGAAGGCCGCGGCGGCGACGATGGAGCGCTCGCCGATCACCGCACCGTCCATCACCACGGCATTCATGCCGACCATGGCATCGCGCTTGATCACGCAGCCATGCAGCACGGCGCCATGGCCGATATGGCCATCCTGCTCCACCTTGGTGACGCAGCCGGGAAAGCCGTGCATCACGCAGGTGTCCTGCAGGTTGGCGCCCTCCTCCAGCACCAGCTGGCCGAAGTCACCGCGCATCACCGCGCCGGGCCCCACATAGCAGCCGGGGCCGACGATGACGTCGCCGATCAGCACCGCGGTGGGGTGCACATAGGCGCTGGGATGCACCACCGGGGTTACCCCCTCGAGGCGATAGCAGGGCATGGCGAACCTCCTCTAGATAGCGTTGATGGATCGGAGCTGTTCCGGGACAAGCCTCGCGAAGACGCTATGACCCCCTCCCTGGGCGCTCGACTTTTTCCTGCGAAGCTACGCAATCCTGCTTCGCTTGCAGGGCCGGTGCTGGCCATCCATGGCCAGGCCGTTCGGAGCAGTGCTCCTCACCCCTCGAAAAAGACGCTTCGCGCTGGCTTGCCCCGGCGCCCCTTGCCAAAAAGTGGCTTGGCGAGCTTACGCCTCGGCCGGGGCGTGGCGACGGCTCTGCACCACCACGAAACGGCGAGTGACGAAGGCCTGGTCGCACAGGGAGGCGTTGGCCGCCGGGTTGCCGCCGGTGGCGTGGAAGTCGCTGAAGGCCGCGGACTGGTTGACGAAGACGCCGCCGTCCAGGTTGAGCGACAGGGGCGCGGCCACGTCCATGGCCAACTGCTCGAACTGCTCCGCCACGGTCTCGTCGGTGGTATAGGCACCCAGGGTGATGGCGCCCTTCTCGCCGATCACCTCGCGGGCCAGTTCGATGCTGTGCGCGGTGCTGTCGGTGGCGATCACGAAGCTGATCGGGCCGAAGCGCTCCTCGCTGAAGGCATCTCGCTGGTCGGCGTCGACCTTGAGCAGCAGCGGCGTGTGGATGCGTGCCTTGGGGAACTGCGGATGCTCGCGGGACTCGCTGTCCAGCAGTACCTCGCCCAGCTCGCGGCAGGCCGCGATGCGCTCGGCGGTGGCCGGTGCCTGGATGGCCCCCAGCACGGCGCAGGCGCGATCGTTGTCGGCGAGGAACTTCTCCACCGCCTTGGCCAGGGCGCCGGCCACCTGATCGAAGCTCATCGGCCCCTCGGCGGTCTCGATGCCGCCCTTGGGCACATAAATCGCCTGGGTGGTGGTGCACATCTGGCCGGAGTAGAGGCTCAGGGTGAAGGCCAGGTTACGGGTCACCGCCTTGAGGTCGGCGACGCTGTCGATGATCACGCTGTTGATGCCGGCCTTCTCGGTGAACACCTGGGCCTGGGTGGCGTTCTGCTCGAGCCACTCGCCGAAGGCGTTGGAGCCGGTGAAGTCGATCAGCTTGACCGCCGGGTGGAGCGCCAGCTCCTTGGTCACCGGTGCCTCGAGGCTGTCTGGGGCCAGGGTCACCAGGGCCGGGTCGAAGCCCGCCTCGGCGAGCACCTCCTGGGCGACCTTGACGGTCATCGCCACCGGCAGGATGGCGCCCGGGTGCGGCTTGACGATCACCGGGTTACCGGTGGCCAGGCTGGCGAACAGGCCCGGGTAGGTGTTCCAGGTGGGGAAGGTGGAGCAGGCCACCACCAGGGAGATGCCCCGGGGCACGATATGGAAGCGCTTGTTCATCACCAGGGGGTCGTGCTTGCCCTGGGGCTTGACCCACTGGGCGGTCTCCGGCACCTGGGCCATGGCCTGCCAGGCATAGGTGACGGCTTCCAGGCCCCGGTCCTGGGCGTGGGGGGCGCCGGCCTGGAAGGCCATCATCGGCGCCTGGCCGCTGGTGTGCATCACCGCCTGGCCGATCAGCGGGCTCTGGGCATTGAGGCGCGCCAGGATCTCCAGGCAGACGCCGACCCGCGCCCGGGCACCGGCATCGCGCCAGGCGGGCAGGGCCGCCTGCATGGCATCGATCAGGGCCGCGGTCTCGGGCTGATCATAGGTGATGCCCAGCTCGAAGCCGTAGGGGGAGACCTCGGCGCCGACCCGCTCGGAGGCGCCGGGGCTGACCAGGGAGAAGTGCTGCTTGCACAGCGCCTCGAAGGCGGCCGGGGCCCCCTTGACGGCGTCCTCGTCGTACTTCTTGAGGCTCTCGGGATAGGGGGTCCAGAACTCGCGGGAATGGATGGCCTGGACGGCGCCCTCGAGGGTGTCGCGGTGGCGCTCGAAGAACTGCTGGGCTTGCTGGGTCATGGGGGACTCCTGACTCAGGGAGGATATTTTGATACGCGATATACCCAAAGACTATCCATAGCGTAACGAAACATCAATCGCCACGGGACCAGGCGGTCCCTCACCGCTCCCCGCTCACGAATTACATACGCCTGTTTTTCCAGGCTTTTACCGACATGACGCCCTACGCAAGCGCCCCCTTCGACCATGGTATAAGGGCCGAAAACCCAGCGACGAGGGCGATATCAAGGTGCTGTTTTTTCAGGGATTTTACCCCATGACACCGGAAATACGATACACAGATCACAGGATCTTATCATTGATGCGTATCAAAAAATTCCTATACTCGTGGCTATCACCTCTCATTATGTATCGCTTTCACGGCACCCGAGCCGAATCGAGGAACCATGCCGAACCTGCTGCAACTCGAAGGCCCCCACCGCGGCGTCCTGCGTATCACCCTGCACCGCCCCGAGGCGCTCAACGCCCTGAACACCGCCCTGCTGGGCGAGCTGGCCGAGGTCCTGGCCGACGCCGACCAAGATGACGCCATTCGCGCCCTGGTGCTGACCGGCAGCCGTCGTGCCTTCGCCGCCGGCGCCGATATCAACGAGATGGCCGAGCGCGATCTGGTGGGCATGCTCGACGACCCCCGTCAGCGTCACTGGGCCGCCATCGCGCGTTTCTCCAAGCCCATCGTCGCCGCCATCAACGGCTTCACCCTGGGCGGCGGCTGCGAACTGGCCATGCATGCGGATATCCGTATCGCCGGCGAGGACGCCAAGTTCGGCCAGCCGGAGATCAACCTGGGCATCATGCCCGGTGCCGGCGGCACCCAGCGCCTGGTGCGGGCGGTGGGCCAGGCCCTGGCCACCCAGATGGTATTGACCGGCGAGCCGATCTCCGCCCGCCGCGCCCTGGAGGCGGGGCTGATCAGCGAGATCACCCAGCCGGAGCTGACCGTGGAGCGTGCCACCGCCATCGCCGAGCGCATCGCCGAGAAGGCGCCCCTGGCGGTACGCCTGGCCAAGGAGGCCCTGCACAAGGCCCTGGACACCGACCTGGCCACCGGCCTGCGCTTCGAGCGTCACGCCTTTACCGTGCTGGCCGGCACCGCCGATCGCCAGGAGGGTATCCAGGCCTTCCAGGAAAAACGCCGCGCCCAATTCACCGGACGCTAACGCCCCCTTTGACGACAGAAGGACAGCGCCATGACCGATCAGCCCTTGCACTACTGCGTGGAAGCCGGCATCGCCCGCATTACCCTCAACCGCCCCGACAGCCTCAATAGCTTCAACGGCGAGATGCACGCCGCCATGCGCGAGGCCCTCAAGGCGGTGCGTCAGGACAAGAGCGTGCGGGTGCTGCTGCTGACCGGCAACGGTCGCGGCTTCTGCGCCGGCCAGGACCTCTCCGACCGCAACGTGGCTCCCGGCGCCGAGGCGCCGGACCTGGGCGAGTCCCTGGAGAAGCGCTACAACCCCATGCTGCGCACCCTGCGCGACCTGCCCTTCCCCACCGTCTGCGCGGTGAACGGCGTGGCCGCGGGTGCCGGCGCCAATATCGCCCTGGCCTGCGACATCGTGCTGGCGGCGCGCTCCGCGAGCTTTATCCAGGCCTTCTGCAAGATCGGCCTGATTCCCGACTCCGGCGGCACCTGGAGCCTGCCGCGCCTGGTGGGCATGGCCCGCGCCAAGGGCCTGGCCATGCTCGGTGACAAGCTCGGCGCCGAGCAGGCCGAGCAGTGGGGCCTGATCTGGCGCTGCGTGGACGACGAGGCGCTGGCCGACGAGGCCCTGAGCCTGGCCCGCCACCTGGCCACCCAGCCCACCCAGGGCCTGGCCTATATCAAGCGCGCCCTGCATGCCAGCGACGACAACGGCTTCGACGAGCAGCTCGACCTGGAGCGCGACCTGCAGCGCCTGGCCGGCCGCACCAACGACTACCGGGAAGGCGTCAGCGCCTTTATGGAAAAGCGCCAGCCCGAGTTCAAGGGGGAGTAAGCATGGCCAAGCAGCAGCCGACTCTTCATCACACCCAAGGGGAATAAGATGCCCGCACTCGACACTCATATCGTTGTCGGCGTGGTCGGCGCGGGCGCCATGGGCGCCGGCATCGCCCAGGTGGCGGCCCAGGCCGGTCACCCGGTGCGCCTCCATGACACCCGCGATGGCGCCGCCGAGGCCGGCATCGCCGGCATCCGTAAGCAGCTCGAGAAGCGCGTCGCCAAGGGCAAGCTGACCCAGGAGGCGGTGGAGGCGGTGATCGACCGCCTCAGCCCGGCATCCAGCCTGGACGACTTCGCCGGCTGCGGCCTGGTGGTGGAAGCCATCGTCGAGAAGCTGGAGGTCAAGCGGGAGCTGTTCGCCCGCCTCGAGGCGATCTGCGGCGAGACGGCGATCCTCGCCAGCAACACCTCCTCGCTCTCCATCACTTCGATTGCCGCGAACCTGGAGCGCCCGGAGCGCCTGGCCGGCCTGCACTTCTTCAATCCGGCACCGGTGATGAAGCTGGTGGAGATCGTCTCCGGGCTGGCCACCGAGCCGGCCCTCGCCGAGACCCTCTACGCCACCGCCGCGGCCTGGGGCAAGACCCCGGTGCACGCCAGCTCCACCCCGGGCTTTATCGTCAACCGGGTGGCGCGCCCCTTCTATGCCGAGGGCCTGCGCCTGCTGCAGGAAGGCGCCGCCGATGCCGCCACCCTGGACGCCCTGCTGCGCCAGGCCGGCGGCTTTCGCATGGGCCCCTTCGAGCTGATGGACCTGATCGGCCATGACGTCAACTACGCCGTCACCCGCTCGGTCTTCGACGCCTACTATGGCGACACCCGCTTCGAGCCCTCCCTGGTGCAGCTGGCCCTGGTCGAGGCCGGCCGCCTGGGTCGCAAGAGCGGCCAGGGCTTCTACGACTACCGCGACGGCGCCGACAAGCCGGCGCCGCGCTTCGCCGCCCCGGCGAACGCCGACCTGCCGCCGCTGGTGGTGGAGGGCGAGGCGGGCTTTTTGGCCCCGCTGATCGAGCGCGCCCGTGCCGCCGGGATCGAAGTGGTACAACGTCCGGCCCAGGGCGCCGCGGCCCTGCCGACCCTGCGCCTGGGTGAGCTGACCCTGGCGCTGAGCGACGGCCGCTGCGCCGCCGAGCGGGCCGCCGACGAGCGCCGCGAGGGCCTGGTGCTCTTCGACCTCTGCCTCGACTACGCCGAGGCCAGCGCCATCGCCCTGGCCGCCAGCGCCGCCACCGATGAGGCACAGCGCGCCGTCGCGGCGGCCTTCTTCCAGCGCCTGGGCCTGGCCGTGGCCTGGATCGACGACACCCCGGGCCTGGTGGTGCTGCGCACCGTGGCGATGCTCGCCAACGAGGCCGCCGACGCCGTTCACCAGGGCGTCTGCAGCGCCGCCGATGGCGACCTGGCCATGCGCGCCGGGGTCAACTACCCCCGCGGTCCCCTGGCCTGGGCGGAAGCCCTGGGCCTCGACTATGTGCACCGCACCCTGACCCACCTGCAGCAGAGCTACGGCCAGGATCGCTACCGCGCCGCCTTCCTGCTGCGCCGCAAGGCCATCGCCGAGGAGCGTTTCCATGAGTGAGTCCCTGACCCCGCAGCAGTTGGCCGAGGCCTGCGCCGAGGCGATGTTCGCCCGCGACACCGCAAGCCAAGCACTGGGCATGGAGATCGTCTCGGTGGCCCCGGGCCGGGCGGTGATGCGCATGAGGGTGCGCGACACCATGGTCCAGGGCCACGGCAACTGCCACGGTGGTTACCTCTTCACCCTGGCCGACTCGGCCTTCGCCTTCGCTTGCAATACTTACGACGAGGCCACCGTGGCCTCGGGCTGCAGCATCGACTACCTGGGGCCGGCCTGGGAGGGCGATGAGCTGACCGCCACCGCCGAGGAGCAGAGTCGCCGCGGGCGCACCGGCGTCTACGACATCACCATCCGTAACCAGCACGGTGACGCCATCGCCCTGTTCCGGGGCCGCTCCTACAAGATCCGCGGCAGCGTACGCCGCCTCGAGGAATCCACCGCCGCAGAGGGCCAAGCATGAACGACGCCTATATCATCGACGCCATTCGTACCCCCATCGGCCGTTACGGCGGCGCCCTCGCCCCGGTGCGCGCCGACGACCTGGGCGCCATCCCCATGCGCGAGCTGATGGCGCGCAACCCCTCGGTGGACTGGTCGCAACTGGATGACGTGCTCTACGGCTGCGCCAACCAGGCCGGCGAGGACAACCGCAACGTGGCGCGCATGTCGGCGCTGCTGGCGGGCCTGCCGGTGGACGTGCCCGGCACCACCCTGAACCGCCTGTGCGGCTCCGGCATGGATGCGGTGGGCTACGCCGCCCGCGCCATCAAGGCCGGCGAGACCGGCCTGATGCTGGCCGGCGGCGTGGAGTCCATGTCCCGGGCACCCTTCGTGATGGGCAAGGCGGAGCAGGCCTTCTCGCGCAGCGCCGACATCCATGACACCACCATCGGCTGGCGCTTCGTCAACCGCCAGATGAAGGCCCGGTTCGGCATCGACTCCATGCCGGAGACCGCCGAGAACGTCGCCGAGCAGTTCAAGATCTCCCGGGAAGACCAGGACGCCTTCGCCCTGCGCAGCCAGCAGCGCACCGCCGCCGCCATGGAGCGCGGCCGCCTGGCCCAGGAGATCGTCCCGGTGGAAGTGCCGCGGCGCAAGCAGGAGCCGCGGGTGGTCGATACCGACGAGCATCCCCGCGCCTCCACCACCCTGGATCAACTGGCGGGGCTCCCCACCCCCTTCCGCGAGGGCGGCAGCGTCACCGCCGGCAACGCCTCCGGGGTCAATGACGGCGCCTGCGCCCTGCTGCTGGCCTCCCGGGCCCAGGCGGAACGCTTCGGCCTCAAGGCCCGCGCGCGAGTGGTCGGCATGGCCACCGCCGGCGTCGAGCCGCGCATCATGGGCTTCGGCCCCGCCCCGGCCACCCGTAAGGTGCTGGCCCAGACCGGCCTGACCCTCGACCAGATGGACGTGATCGAGCTCAACGAGGCCTTCGCCGCCCAGGCCCTGGCGGTGACCCGCGACCTGGGCCTTGCCGACGACGCCGAACACGTCAACCCCAACGGCGGCGCCATCGCCCTCGGCCACCCGCTGGGCATGAGCGGCGCCCGCCTGATCACCACCGCGCTGCATGAACTCGAGGCCCGCCAGGGACGCTACGCGCTGTGCACCATGTGCATCGGCGTGGGCCAGGGCATCGCCATCATCATCGAGCGCCTGTGACCCATAACGATATCCCTGCCGCCTGGAGACACCCCATGACGATTCACACCAAGGTTCGCCCCATCGCCAACCTCGACCCGATGGAGACCGCCAGCCTCGACGAGCTGCGCGCCACTCAGCTCAAACGCCTGCAGTGGAGCCTGAAGCACGCCTACGACAACGTGCCCTTCTATCGCCAGGCCTTCGACAAGGCCGGCATCCACCCCGAGGACATCCGCTCCCTGGAGGACCTCGGCAAGCTGCCCTTCACCACCAAGGCGGACCTGCGCGACAACTACCCCTTCGGCATGTTCGCCACGCCGATGCGTGACGTGGTGCGCGTGCACGCCTCCAGCGGCACCACCGGCCAGCCCACCGTGGTGGGCTACACCCAGAACGACATCGACACCTGGGCCGAGGTGGTGGCCCGCTCGATTCGTGCCGCCGGCGGCCGCCCCGAGGACAAGGTGCACGTGGCCTACGGCTATGGCCTCTTCACCGGCGGCCTGGGCGCCCACTATGGCGCCGAGCGCCTGGGCTGCACCGTGATCCCCATGTCCGGCGGCCAGACCGAGAAGCAGGTGCAGCTGATCCGCGACTTCGATCCGGACATCATCATGGTCACCCCCTCCTACATGCTCAATATCGCCGACGAGATGGAGCGCCAGGGCCTCGACCCGCACAAGCTGGCCCTGCGCGCCGGCATCTTCGGCGCCGAGCCCTGGACCGGCAGCATGCGCACCGCCCTCGAGCGGCGCCTGGGCATCGACGCCCTGGATATCTATGGCCTCTCCGAGGTGATGGGGCCGGGGGTCGGCATGGAGTGCCTGGAGACCAAGGACGGCCCGACCATCTGGGAAGACCACTTCTATCCGGAGATCATCGATCCGGTCACCGGCGAGGTGCTGCCGGACGGCGAGTATGGCGAGCTGGTCTTCACCTCCCTGACCAAGGAGGCCCTGCCGATCATCCGCTACCGCACCCGGGATCTGACACGCCTTCTGCCGGGAACCGCCCGCCCGATGCGTCGCATCGACAAGATCACCGGGCGCAGCGATGACATGCTGATCATCCGCGGGGTCAATGTCTTCCCCACCCAGATCGAGGAGCAGATCCTCAAGGTGGAACGCCTCTCGCCCCACTACGAGATCGAGGTGAGCCGCCAGGGCAACATGGACATGGTGCGGGTGCGGGTCGAGGCCTGCAGCAACGAGGTGGCCAAGGACAGCGGTGCCTGCGAGGAACTGGCCAAGGCGCTGCAGCACGGCATCAAGACCTATATCGGCATCAGCACCAAGATCGAGGTGTGCGGCGTCGAGGAGGTGATGCGCTCCGTCGGCAAGGCCAAGCGCGTCAAGGATCTGCGCTAACCTCCCAGGGAGTTTTTTGGCGCCGTCCGGCCTCGCCGGGCGGCGCTTTTTTATGCCTGACCTTATGCCCGGCCATATGCCTTCCCCCTGCCACGGTTCATCCCGCTGAGCCACCCTAGCCGAAGGTCTAAAAGCGACACGATTTTTATTTATTGATTTATTTTTTCGTGTCACTAAACTCTAGGTTAGATCAACAAGGTCAGATTCCCCGACCCGTTACCGGAGGTCACCCATGTACGCACAGCTGGTCGATACCGGCGCCAAGCGCCTCAAGGAGCTGGAAGAGATGAGCGCCGAGGAGCGCGCCTTCCAGGAGCGCATCGACGCCGAGATCAAGATCGAGCCGAAGAACTGGATGCCGGACGGCTACCGCAAGACGCTGATCCGCCAGATTTCCCAGCACGCCCACTCGGAAGTGGTCGGCATGCTGCCGGAGGGCAACTGGCTGACCCGGGCCCCGACCCTCAAGCGCAAGCTGCAGCTGATGGCCAAGATCCAGGACGAGGCGGGCCACGGCCTCTACCTCTACAGCGCCATGGAGACCCTGGGCGCCGACCGCGACGAGGAGATCGACAAGCTCCACGCCGGCAAGGTGAAGTACTCCAGCATCTTCAACTACCCGACCCTGAGCTGGGCCGATATCGGCACCATCGGCTGGCTGGTGGATGGCGCCGCCATCGTCAACCAGGTGCCCCTGCAGCGCACCTCCTATGGCCCCTACTCCCGGGCCATGATCCGCGTCTGCAAGGAGGAGAGCTTCCACCAGCGCCAGGGCTACCAGATCCTGCTCGACCTGATGCAGGGCGGCACCGACGAGCAGAAGGCGATGGTGCAGGACTCCATCAACCGCTTCTGGTGGCCGGTGCTGATGATGTTCGGTCCCAGCGACGCCGACTCCCCCAACAGCGCCCAGTCCATGGCCTGGAAGATCAAGCGCCACAGCAACGACGAGCTGCGTCAGCGCTTTATCGATCAGACCGTGCCGCAGCTGGAACTCCTGGGCTGCACCGCCCCGGACCCGGACCTGAAGTGGAACGAGGCGCGCGGCCACTACGACTTCGGCGAGATCGACTGGAGCGAATTCTTCGACGTGCTCAAGGGCAACGGCCCCTGCAACCGCGAGCGCATCGAGACCCGCAAGAAGGCCATCGATGATGGCGCCTGGGTTCGCGAGGCCGCCAAGGCCTATGCCGCCAAGCAGCGCGCCCGCCAGGCCGCCTGATAGCCACCCCCGAATTCAAGAGGAGATGACCATGGCAGATTGGCCCCTTTACGAAGTCTTCGTGCGCAGCAAGCACGGCCTGAGCCACAAGCACGTGGGTAGCGTGCATGCCGCGGATCGCCGCATGGCCCTGGAGAACGCCCGGGAGCTCTACACCCGCCGCAACGAAGGCGTCAGCATCTGGGTAATCCCCGCCAAGGAGATCACCGCCTCCGCCCCGGACGAGAAGGAGCCGCTGTTCGACCCGTCCCAGGACAAGGTCTACCGCCACGCCTCCTTCTACGAGCTGCCCGACGAAGTCGGCCACATGTAAGGGGTGGGAATCATGGATAACGTGTCTCAGACGTCCCAGCCAGCGCTGGTGGAGTACCTGCTGCGCCTCGGCGACAACGCCCTGATCCTCGGCCAGCGCCACGCCGAATGGTGTGGCCATGCGCCGGCCCTCGAGGAGGAGATGGGGCTGCTCAACGTGGGCCTCGACCTCTTCGGCCAGGCCCGCCACTGGCTCGACTATGCCGCCGAGCTGATCAGCGCCGAGGGCGGCCAGGGCCAGGTCGATGCCGACCATCTGGCCTTCCGCCGCGACGCCCAGGACTTCCGCAACCTGCTTATCGTCGAGCAGCCCAACGACGACTTCGCCGTGACCCTGGGTCGCCAGTTCCTGTTCGATGCCTGGCACTACCACCTGCTCGCCGGCCTGGTGGACGCCGAGGATCCGCGGGTCGCCGAGATCGCCGCCAAGTCCCTCAAGGAGGTGACCTATCACCTGCGTCGCTCCGCCGAGTGGGTGCGCCGCCTGGGCGACGGCACCGAAGAGAGTCATGCGCGGATGCAGCGGGCCATCGAGATCCTGTGGCGCTTCACCGGCGAGCTGACCGAGTTCGATGCGGTGGACGAGGCCATGCGCGAGGCGGGCATCGCCCCCGACCCCGAGGCCCTCACCGCCAACTGGCGCGCCACCGTCGAGCAGGTGCTGGACGAGGCCACCCTGGCCCGCCCGCCCTTCGATGCCTGGGCCTACCGTGGCGGCAAGCAGGGCCACCACACCGAGCACCTGGGCTTTCTGCTGGCGGAGATGCAGGCGCTGCCGCGGGCCTACCCGGACGCCACCGTCTGGTAAGTCATAGGAGACCCACGATGTCCGATGCCATGCAACTGATCGATAGCGACCGTGGCGGCCTGCCCAAGGCCGGCGCCGAGGGCGATGTGGCCGCCGTGATGGCGGTGCTGCAGGAGGTGCTCGACCCGGAAGTGCCCGCGGTCAGCGTGGTGGAACTGGGCATCGTGCGCGAGGTGAGCTGGGTGGAGGGGCGCCCGAGCGTGGCCGTCACCCCCACCTACTCCGGCTGTCCCGCCACCGAGGTGATCGAGGAGGCCATCCATCGCGCCCTGGTCACCGCCGGCTACGCGGATCCGCGGATCGAGCGACGCCTGTCGCCGGCCTGGACCACCGACTGGATCACCGCCGAGGGGCGCGACAAGCTGCGCGCCTACGGCATCGCCCCGCCGGTGGGCAGCGCCAGCAAGCGCAGCCTGCTGGGCCCGGAGCCCCAGGTGCCCTGCCCCCAGTGCGGCAGCCTGGAGACCGAGCGGGTCAGCGAGTTCGGCTCCACCGCCTGCAAGGCGCTCTACAAGTGCCGGAGCTGCCTCGAGCCCTTCGACTACTTCAAGTGCCTATGAGCCCGGCCTGAGGGCGATACCTGCCCGGGCCCCGGCGACAACTTCATGTGCCTCAAGCGGGCACGCGATCGACGAGAGATTACTATGAGCCGATTCCACCCCCTGGTCGTCAAGGAAGTCCGCCGCGAGACCCGTGACGCCGTCTCCATCGCCTTCGAGGTTCCCGAGGCCCTCCAGGAGGCCTTCCAGTTCACCCAGGGCCAGTACCTGACCCTGCGTCACGAGCTCGCCGGCGAGGAGGTGCGTCGCTCCTACTCCATCTGCACCGGCATCCATGAGGGCGAGATTCGCGTGGCGGTCAAGCTGGTCCCCGGCGGGGCCTTCTCCACCTTCGCCAACGAGTCCCTCGAGGTGGGCGACACCCTGGAGGTGATGCCCCCCCAGGGCAAGTTCTTCGTGCCCCTGGACCCGAGCCGCAAGGGTCACTACCTGGCGGTGGCCGCCGGCAGCGGCATCACGCCGATCCTGTCGATCATCAGCACCACCCTGGAGACCGAGCCGGAGAGCCGCTTCACCCTGCTCTATGGCAACTTCTCCACCGCCACTACCATGTTCCGCGAGAAGCTCCTGGACCTGAAGAACCGCCATATGGAGCGCCTCAACCTGATCCACGTGTTCAACCGCGAGGAGCAGGACATCGACCTCTACAACGGCATCATCGATGCCGAGAAGTGCCACGCCATCTTCGGCCGCTGGCTGGACGTGACCGAACTGGACGCGGCCTTCCTGTGCGGCCCCCAGGCCATGTCCGAGACCGTGCGGGACGTGCTCAAGGAGCACAAGATGCCCGCCGAGCGCATCCACCTGGAGCTCTTCGGCACCCGCCCCAACGCCAGCGCCCGTCGCCCCCAGGCCAGCGGCGTCGGCCAGGTGTCCCCCGAGAGCTCGCATATCAAGGTGATGATCGACGGCCGCACCCTGGAATTCGACCTGGCGAAGAATACCCAGAGCATCCTCGATGCCGGCAACGAGCATGGCGCCGACCTGCCCTACTCCTGCAAGGCCGGGGTCTGCTCCACCTGCCTGGCCAAGGTGGAGGAAGGCGAGGTGGAGATGGACGCCAACTACGCCCTCGAGGACTACGAGATCGAGGCCGGCATGGTGCTGAGCTGCCAGTGCTTCCCGGTCAGCGACAAGGTGGTCCTCAACTTCGACCACTAAGCACTCGCCGCTGCCCGCCCCGCGACTACCCCGAGGCCGCATCACGCCTGCTTCCCTATACGACGAGGCCGCCCCGAAGGGCGGCCTCGTCGTGCCACGTCAGGGAGCGCTCAGGCGCCGCCCTGCTCCTCCAGCACCTGAGGAATGGTCTGGCGCACATAGCGCCCCGGCGCCGGCTCGAGGATAGCCAGCTCGCCCTCGCCGGGCCGACGGGCGGGCACCCGCTTGTCGCCATCCACATAGCCGTTGTCGGTCATCCAGGCCTGCCAGTGGGGCCACCAGGAGCCCTCGTTGAAGGCCGCCCCCTCCAGCCAGGCCTCCGGCGAGGCGGGCAGCTCCGCATTGGTCCAGTAGCCGTACTTGTTCTTGTGGGGCGGATTGACGATCCCGGCGATATGTCCGGAGCCGCCCAGCACGAAGGTGACCGGCCCCTTGGGCAGTTGGGTGCCGCCATAGGTGCTCTGCCACTTGGCGATATGGTCTTCCCGGGTGGAGACGAAGTAGCTGGGGGTGGAGATCTTGCGCAGGTCGATCTTGACCCCGTCCAGCTCGATGCCGCCGGGCTCGATCAGCCGGTTCTCCCTGTACATATGGCGCAGGTACCAGCCATGGGTGGCCGCCGGCAGGTTGGTGCCGTCGGTGTTCCAGTAGAGCAGGTCGAAGGCCGCCGGCTGCTCCCCCTTCAGGTAGTTGCTGACATAGAAGGACCAGAAGAGGTCGTTCTCCCGCAGCAGGTTGAAGGAGAAGGCCATCACCCGGCCATCCAGGTAGCCGTCCGCCTCCAGCTGACGCTCGATGCCGGAGAGCACGGTGTCGTTGAGGAAGACGCCGATCTCGCCGGGGTCGCCGAAGTCCTGGAGGGTGGCCATATAGGTCACCGACTTGACCTTGCGCCCGCGGCGGGTGCTGGTCAGGTAGGCCACGGTGGAGGCGGTCAGGGTGCCGCCGATGCAGTAGCTGAGCAGGTTCACCGACTTCTCGCCGCAGGCCGACTCGATGGCCTCCATGCTGGCGATGGGGCCGAGCTGCATATAGTCGGCCCAGGTCAGGTCGCGCTGGGCCGGGCCCGGGTTGCGCCAGGAGATCAGGAACACCGTATGACCCTGATCCACCAGCCACCTGACCAGGGAGTTGTCCTCGCGCAGGTCGAGGATGTAGTACTTGTTGATCCAGGGCGGCACCACCAATAGGGGCGTCTTGAACACCGTCTCGGTGGTCGGCGTGTACTGAATCAACTGAATCAGTTCGTTCTCGTAGATCACCGAGCCCGGGGTCACCGCCACGTTCTCGCCGATGCGGAAGGCCTCCCGGTCGGTCATGGCCACGTTGACGCCTTCCGCCGAGTTGGCCAGGTCCTCGCGCAGCCGCGCCAGCCCCTCCACCAGGTTCTCGCCCTGGGTCTCCAGGGTCAGGCGCATCACCTCGGGGTTGGTGGTGACGAAGTTGCTCGGCGCCACGGCGCTGACGTACTGGCGGGCATAGAATTCCAGGTTGCGCTTCTGCTGGGGCGGCAGGCCGTCGAGGCCCTGCACCAGCCGCTCCACCTGGCGGGAAAACAGCAGGTACTGCTCCATCAGCGCCCGATAGAAGGGCTGCGTCTGCCAGGCCTCGTCCTTGAAGCGGCGGTCATGCTTGGCCGGGGCGACCAGCGGCTCGACGTCCTCACCGGCCAGCAGGCGCAGGTTATGCTGCCAGAGCTGCCACTGATCCTGCATCAGTTGCCACTGGGCGCCGTAGAGGGCCTGGGGGTCGCGCATCAGCGCCTCCAGGCCGGCGCGGAAGGTCTCGCGCATGTCTTCCTGGACCTGCCTGGCGGCCTCGCTGGGGGCCGCCCGGGCCATCAGGTCCTGAAGCACCGCCTGATACTCCTGGCCGATACGCTCGAGCTGGTCGCTCCAGCCGTCCCACGCTTGGGCATTCTGGTCTGTCTGCATCCCCGACTCCTTGGTTTGTGTCTCGACGGAACTTATCGGCCGGCTCGGGCGGCACGGCTGGTGGCCCGGGCGGGCCCTTCATCCACCGGCCGCGGCGCCGGGGTCCGGGAGGCGACAGCGTCCTCGGCGAGCGAGCCCAGCCAGGCCCGCTGCCACTGGCTCCCCCATTCTCCCAGGGCCTGGGCGTCCTCGACCCACTGGTGTTGCAGGCGCTGAGCGAGCCGCCAGGGCCCGCTCGCCAGGGCCTCGCTGGCGTCGGCCTCGGTCAGGGCCTGGAACGACTCCTGGGCCAACTGGCCATAACGGGTCAGGGACTGCCGTTGCAGGACACTCAGGGAGGTGAGGGACTCGGCCAGGGGGGCCGGGAGGGGGGACAGCGGATCCTGCATAACGAGACTCCTTTCGTCACCGTGAAGGACGCAATCATGGCGCTTGCTGCACTGCACAACAAGCCCACCGACAGAGTAGTCCCAGGCGAGGCGCCTTGCAACCGTGGTGCCCGCCTACCCTTGGCGGCGGCGGGCACTGGCGGCGCTGGCGCTGCCCTTGGGCGCCGGGTCGTCACCGCCTCCGGGGCCAGCGTCGCTGCCTGCCGGCGGCTCGGACGGCGCGGCCGGGTTGCCGGCCTGGGCGGCGGCCTTGCGCAGCATCTCCATCAGCATCTGCTGATAGTGACCGAAGCCGGCCATCCCCTGCTCCCAGCCGCTCCCCTGGCCGGTCGCGCCCTTCTGGCCCTGGAAGGCGTGCTTGAAGGCCTCGGGCATCAGCGGGTTATCGAGGAAGGGTTGCAGCAAACTGAGGGGGTCATAGCCCTCGACGCCGGCCTCCATCTGCTGCTGGATGCGCTCCAGCACGGCCTGGTGATAGGCCTCCACATCGGGCAGGCCCAGAGCCTGGCGAAACTCGGCGGGGGTCAGGTCGAATTCGAGATGGATCTTCATGGCGTGCCTCGCTGGGAGTGATCGTCCCAGTCTAGCGCCGCCATCACGCAAAAGGCGACCGTCTAGCGGTCGCCTTCGGGAACACAAGAGGCATCATCACGCCTGGAGGGTCGGGGCTACCCTGGGGGCAGGCCTTCGCGGAGACGCTGTGAACCCCTCCCTGGGCGCTCGACTTTTTCGTCCATGAAAAAGACGCTCCGCTCCATCCTGCCCCCAGCGCCCCTTGCCCATTCGCACCTCTCCCCTTGATGAGAAAGGTGGGAGTTAACGCAGCACCGGGGTCTCGACGCGGACCTCGGCATTCTGGGCGCGATGGCGCAGCAGGTGATCCATCAGGGTCAGCGCCATCATCGCCTCGGCGATGGGGGTGGCGCGAATGCCCACGCAGGGGTCGTGGCGGCCCTTGGTGACCACCTCCACCGGGGTGCCGTGGACGTCGATGGAGCGCCCCGGGGTGGTGATGCTGGAGGTCGGCTTCAGCGCCAGATGGGCGATCAGCGGCTGCCCCGAGGAGATGCCGCCCAGCACGCCGCCGGCATGGTTGGAGAGGAAGCCCTCCGGGGTCATCTCGTCGCGGTGCTCGCTGCCCCGCTGACTGACCGCGGCGAAGCCGTCGCCGATCTCCACCCCCTTGACCGCATTGATGCTCATCAGGCCGTGGGCCAGCTCGGCGTCCAGGCGATCGAAGACCGGCTCGCCGAGCCCCGGCGGCAGCCCCTCGGCCACCACGCTGATCTTCGCCCCCACCGAGTCCTGGTCGCGGCGCAGCTGATCCATATAGGCCTCGAGCTCGGGCACCCGCTCCGGGTCGGGGCAGAAGAAGGCGTTCTCCGCCACCGCCTCCCAGCTCTTGAAGTCGATGGCGATGGGGCCGAGCTGACTCATGTAGCCGCGCACGCTGATGCCCTGGGCAGCCAGGTACTGCTTGGCGATGGCCCCGGCGGCCACCCGCATGGCGGTCTCCCGGGCGCTGGAGCGCCCGCCGCCGCGGTAGTCGCGGCGACCGTACTTGTGGTGGTAGCTGTAGTCGGCGTGGGCCGGGCGGAACTGATCCTTGATATTGGAGTAGTCCTTGGAGCGCTGGTCGGTGTTCTCGATCAGCAGGCCGATCGAGGTGCCGGTGGTGACGCCCTCGAAGACCCCGGAGAGGATCCTCACCCGGTCGGGCTCGCGGCGCTGGGTGGTGTGCCGCGAGGTACCCGGGCGGCGGCGGTCCAGGTCGCGCTGCAGGTCCGCCTCGCTCAGTGGCAGCCCCGGCGGGCAGCCGTCGACGATGGCCCCCAGCGCCGGGCCATGGCTCTCGCCGAAGGTGGTCACGGTGAACAGCTTACCGAAGGTATTGCCGGACATGGGCTCTCCTCGCGATGACGGTCAGGCGAAGGACGCCGCATGGGCGTCGAGTTGTTGGGCGGTAAGGGCGAAGACCCCGTGGCCTCCGCGCTCGAAGTCGAGCCACAGGAAGGGCACCTCGGGGAAGGCCGCCTCCAGGTGCCGGTCGGAGTTGCCGACCTCGACGATCAGCACCCCTTCGTCGCTGAGATGCGCGCGGGCCTCGCGCAGGATGCGCCGCACGATATCCAGGCCATCCGCGCCGGCCCCCAGGGCCAGGGCCGGCTCGTGGCGGAACTCGGCGGGCATGCCGGCCAGGTCCCGGGCATCCACATAGGGCGGATTGGAGACGATCAGGTCATAGCGGCGGCCGACCAGGTGGGCGAAGAGGTCGGACTCCACCGCGCGTACCCGGTCCCCCACGTCGTGGCGGCTGATGTTCTGGCGGGCCACCGCCAGGGCCTCGGCGCTGATATCCGCCAGGTCCACCTCGCTGGTGGGCAAGTGCAGGGCGGTGGCGATGCCGATGCAGCCGGAGCCGGTGCACAGATCGAGCACCCGGGCCGGAGGCAGGTCTCCGAACCAGGCGGCGAAGCCATCCTCGATCAGCTCGGCGATGGGCGAACGGGGAATCAGCACCCGCTCGTCCACGTCGAAGGGGTAACCGGCGAAGAAGGCCTCGCCGAGCAGATAGGGCAAGGGACGCCGATCGCCGATGCGCGAGCGCACCAGGGCCACGATGCGCGCCCGCTCCATGGGCAGCAGGCGGGCATCGAGCACCGCCGGATCCACGTCCCAGGGCAGGTGCAGGGCGCCCAGGGTCAGCGCCACCGCCTCGTCCCAGGGCGAGGCGGTGCCGTGGCCGAAATGCAGGCCATGGGCATGAAACTCGCTGGCGGCCCAGCGCAGGCAGTCGCGCAGGCTGATCAGCCCCTCGGTGAGGGCCTCGTCGGAGAGGCTCAGGGTGGAATGGGCGGCGGGGCGTTGAGCGGCCACACGGACTCCTGTCTCGGCGAAATCGGTTGGGCGGAAGATTGTACCCGCAGCGCCGTCCGGTTCACAGTCACCGCCGAGTCGCTATACTGGGCGCCTGGTCAGCCATCCCCAACGAGAGTCCCCATGAGTCGACGCCAGGGTGAACCGCCCGAGGAGGAGATCTCCCTATTCCGCCAGGCCCTGGAAGAGGCCGGCGTGCGCCGCCTGCAGGCCAACCGTGCCGACCCGGGCCGCCCCCGGCGCCAGGCCGAGAGCCTCGCCGAGCGCCGCGCCGCGGCCACCGCCGCCGATCCCAGCCAGGCCACCAGCCGCACCTCCGACGGTCGGGTGGAGCCGGTGCGCCCCTCGGAGTACCTCGATTTCGCCCTCCCCGACCTGCCCTACCGCACCCAGGCCCAGCTCAAGCGCGGGCGCATCAGTTGGGAGGCGGGGCTCGACCTGCACGGCTATACCCTGGAGGAGGCGCGCCGCGAGCTGGAGAACTTCCTCCACGACGCCCTGGCCCGGCGCAGCCGCTGCGTGCTGGTGGTCCACGGCAAGGCACGCAGCCAGAACGCCCTGGCGGACTATCCGGTGATCAAGAGTCATGTAAATGCCTGGCTGCGGGAGTGGCCCAGCGTGCTGGCCTTCTGCTCCGCCATCGAGGCGGACGGCGGCACCGGGGCGGTGTATATCCTGTTGCGGCGCCGCGGCGAGGCACTCTGACCCTCAGGTCCACGACCTAGGAAGAGGCCATCCCCCGATTCTCTCCCGAAGGGTCCTCTCGCGAGGCGTCCTCCCCCGCCTTGGCGTCGGCCGCCTCGGGCCCCGCGTCCTCCTGGCCGCTCGCCGGGACCGCGTCGGCCATCGACGCTTCGCCCGCCTCTTCTCCCGCCACCACGGGCGCCGACTCGCCGGTCGGGGCCATGGTGGCCACCCTGGGCCCCACATGCACCGCCATCTGTATGCCCTCCGGGGTGGTCTCGTAGCTGTCCAGGGCCTGGTCGGCCAGGTGACGGCCCAGGCGAATCAGCGCCTCGGCACGATGAAACTCGTGGGCGCCGCAGACGGTCTTGGGAATCTCGATCAGCACATCCGGCGGGTACCCCGCCACCTTGTACTTGGCCAGCGTCGCCTGGGTGATATCGAAGGAGGCCAGGACCATCTCCAGGCGCCCCCAGGCGCGCTGTCGGGCGGCCTTGGGCCCGCCGTTATCACTCTCGTCCTCGGTGGAGGAGAACCAGCGCTGGGTGCGTCGGCGCACCTCCTCGAACCAGCCGGCGATCCTTCCCTCGTCGTCGCGGGCGGCCTCCTCGGCGGCCTCCTCCGGGGGCAACAGGGCCTCCAGGCTCACCGGATGGGGGCTGTGGGCGGTGACGTTGACCGCCATCACCAGATCCGCCTGGGCGGAAATGGTGGGCATGATCGGCAGCGGGTTGAGCAGGCCGCCATCCACCAGCACCTGCTCGCCGAGATGCACCGGGGTGATCACCCCGGGCACGGCGATGGAGGCGCGAATCGCCTGCAGCAAGGGGCCGGACTGGAACCACACCTCCCGCTGGCGCACCAGGTCGGTGGCCACCGTGGTGACCGGAATCGCCAGGTCCTCGATCAGGGTCTCGCCGATCAGGCTCTCCAGCTTGGCCATCACCTTGTTGGCACGCATCGCCCCCATGGGGCTCCAGCTCACGTCCACCAGACGCAGCACATCCATGTAGTCGAGCCTGCCCACCCAGTCGCGGTAGGCATCCAACTGGCCGGCGGCATAGACCCCGGCGACCAGGGCCCCCATGGAGCAGCCCGACAGGGCCACGACCTCGTAGCCGCGGGCCTCCAGGGCCTCGATCACGCCGATATGCGCATAGCCCCGCGCCCCGCCGCTGCCCAGCACCAGGGCCACGCGTTTTCCCGAACCTAGCGCCTCGCTCATGGTGCCTCCTGAACTCGCTGTGATGCGCCTCGTGTTGCCCACCAGGCCAGGATCGCCTCGGCCACCGCGGCCACCGCATCCGGCTCCAGGTGCAGGTGGTGCCCGCCGGGCAGCACCCGCCGCTCGAGGCCTCGCAGTGCCCGGCGGGCCTGCTCGGCAGGGGCACGCCGGCCGAGGATCCCCGCCTCGCCCTCCACCAGCAGGGTCGGTGCCTCGATACTGCTAAGCATGGCGCGGCTCTGCTCCGGAGACAATCGCACCAGGGAGGGACGCAGCAGCCGCCCATCGGTGCGCAGCCGTACCCGGCCGTCCGCGGTGGGCTCCAGGTTGCGCGCCACCAGGGGCTCGGCGGTCGCGGCATCGATGGGGGTCACGCCCCCCGCCACCCGGGCCGCCAGGGCGGTGGCCGCATCCGGGTAGCGGGGCGACGGCGAGGAGGCACGGCGATGGCCGAGCAGGCCCTTGCGGAGCTGCTGGGCGACCTCCTCCGCCGGGGTGGTGAGGCTGCCGATGCCATCGATCAGCATCAAGCGCTCGACCCGCTCCGGTACCGCCGCGGCCACCAGGCAGGCCACCCCGGCGCCCATGGAGTGGCCCAGCAGCGGCGCCGCCGCCAGGCCCAGCTCATCCAGGGCATCGAGCACCGCATGGCAGTTGTCCCAGAGCGCATAGTCGGTGCCTTCGGGCCGCGGTGCCGATAGCCCATGGCCGGGCAGGTCCAGGGCCACCAGGCGGATATGACGCGCCGCCACCAACCGAGGCGCCAGCCGCGAGAAGCTGGCGGCGTTATCCAGCCAGCCGTGCAGGGCCAGCCAGGTGGGCGCCTCGGGATCGCCCCAGGCCAGGGCCGCCAGGCGGCCGCCGGCCAGGGTCAGGGATTGGGGCTCGTCGCGCATGACGGCGTCTCCTCTAGCAGTGCCGGCAGGGTGGACAGCAGCGCCCGGCGGGTCTCGTCCGGATGCTCCATGGGGAACATATGGGTACCGGGCACGGCGGTCACATCGATGCCGTGTCGACGCAGGCGCCGACGCCGCCGCGGGGTGATCAGGTCGGAGTCGCGGCCATAGAGCATGGCCAGGGGCACCCCGAGGCGGCGCGGCAGCTGGCTCAGGTGATCCGGCAAGTGACGGAAGATCTCCGTCTCGATGTCGGGGTCGAAGGCGAGCCGCGCCCGGCCGTCGTCGAGCAGATGGGTGGCACCTTCCACATAGTCGCGCAGGGCATCGTCGGTGAAACGCGCGAACAGCGAACGCCGTCGCAGGGCCCGGTGCATGGCCTCGCGCCCGGGCCACTCGGCACGACGCCCCCGGGTGCGCCCGGCCGGGGTCACCCGATCCATCATGCCCAACCGCTTGGCGGCCTTCATCATCCAGGCATCGACGCCGAGCATCAGCGGCGAATCGAGTACCACCACGCAGCGAAAGCGCTCCGGGGCCGCCTCCGCGGCCATGGCCATCAGCACCCCGCCCATGGAGTGCCCCACGCCGATCACCGGCGACGCCTGGGCGGCCAGCCGCTCCAGCAGCTCGTCACGCAGTGCCAGCCAGTTGCGCCCCACCGGGTAGTCCGGGTGGTGGCCCAGGCGATCGAGGGCCTCGACGCGAAAATGCGCCTCCAGCGGCGCCAGCAGGCTGCGATAGCTGGCTCCGGTGAAGCCGTTGGCATGGGCGAAGAGCAGGGTATCGCGGGAAAGAAGCGGCATAACATGGGTGTCCCAACGTGGCGATAGCAGACTAACGGGTTTACCATCGGGTGGATAGGTCGACGCGCCCGGTTCAGGTCACGCCGACCACCTGATCAAACACTTGTTCTACCCCATTTGACGCCAATCCGCCAGGGAGCCCCCGTGACTCGACCCCGCGATACCCGCCTGCGCAACCGCCTGTTCTTCGCCACCGTGCTCGCCGCCGTCGTCATCGGCCTGTGGCTGGCGCGCTGATGGAGCTCGCTGCCCTCTTCTTCCAGACCCTCGAGATCACCCTGCCGGTCTTCGCCATGGTCTTTATCGGCATCGCCCTGAAGCGGCTGGGGTGGATCGACCAGGGGTTTATCAATACCGCCTCGACGCTGGTGTTCAAGGCGACCCTGCCGACCCTGGTCTTCCTGAGCATCATTCGTGCCGACCTGGATGCCACTTTCAATCCCGCCCTGCTCGGCTATTTCGCCCTGGCGACCCTAGTCAGCTTCGTCCTGATCTGGGGCTGGGCGACCCTGCGGGTGCCTCGGGCCGAGCGCGGCAGCTATATCCAGGGCGCCTTTCGTGGCAACTGCGGTATCGTCGGCCTGGCGCTGGCCGCCGGCATGTACGGCGACTACGGCCTCTCGGCGGGGGGACTACTGCTGGGGGTGGTGATTCTCAGCTACAACAGCCTCTCGGTGGTGGCGTTGGCCACTTACCAGAGCGGGCCGCGCACCGACTGGCGGAGTATCTTCGCCAGCATCATCAAGAATCCGCTGATCCTCGGGGTGGTGGCGGCGCTGCCCGTCGCCCTGCTCGAGCTGCGTCTGCCCGGGTGGCTGATGACCTCGGGGGACTACTTCGCCTCGCTCTCGCTGCCCCTGGCGCTGATCTGCGTGGGGGCCACCCTGTCACTCGGTGCCCTCCTCGACTCCGGACGCCTGGCCACCGGTGCCAGCCTGATCAAGATGGTGAGCCTGCCGGCACTGGCCACCGGCGGCGCCTGGCTGGCGGGCTTTCAGGGGCGCGAGCTGGGGGTCCTCTTCCTGTTCTTCGCCAGCCCCACGGCGGCGGCGGCCTTCGTGATGGCCAAGGCGATGGGCGGCAATGCGGTGCTCACCGCCAATATCATTGCCCTGACCACCCTGATGGCCAGCATCACCGTCACCCTGGGCGCCTTCGGCCTCAAGGCCGCGGGCCTTATCTAACCCCGCTTCTCGTCGCGGGAGGCACCGATCACCACCTCGAACTGCTCCAGGCCGCCGCCCTCGGCGGTGGCCTCCGCCGGCAGCGGGTTGGCGTGGGCGCGCTTGAAGTCGTCGCTGCCCACCCAGGCGCGGAAGGCCGCCTGGCTCTCCCACTCGGTCTCCACCACATAGGGGGCCTGGTTGCCCAGGGGGCGCAGCACCCGCATGGCGATAAAGCCGGGCTGCTTGTCGATCTCGCCGGCGCGGCGGCGGAAGCGTTCCTCGAACTCCGCCTCGAAGCCGGGATTCACGAAGATGCGGTTATTGACGATAAAGCTCATGGGTTCTCCTTGGGGGTCGCGGCCGGTGCGGCGCTTCTCCGGCCGGCCTGTGCGGCGATCAAACGGCCAGATCGGCGGGAGTCACGAAGCCGCGTAGCCGGGCGCAGCCCGCCGCCCAGGCCTCGGCCTCCAGCTCCGCCAGGCCGGCGGTGGGGAACCCCGGGCCCGCGCCGCCTCGGCCCTCCACCAGCAGGCCGGTGAGGGCGCCGACCAACGGCATATGACTGACCAGTACCAGGGGCCGCCCCTCGGCCTGGAACAGCAGCCAGTCGGCCACCGCCCGGGGGGCGTCGTCCGGGGTGATGCCGTCATGGGTCTCGAGGGCGACGCCCAGCGCCGCGGCGATGGGCTCGGCGCTCTGCCGGGCGCGGCGATAGGGGCTGGCCACCAGTCGGCAGGGGCCGATCCCGCGGGCCTTGAGCCACTCCGCCATGGCGGCCACCTCGCGCCGGCCCCGGGGGGTCAGCTCGCGGGCGCTGTCCGGGCTACCGGGCCCCGCCTCGCCGTGGCGCATGATCCATAGCCGCTCACTCATGACCCGGCTCCAGGCGACGGGCCTGTTGGACGTCCTCCCGGGAGAGGATGAATTCCACGTCGCTGCTCTGCTCGCCCTGCATCAGCATCCTGGCCATCTGCCGCGCCGGCACGCCCTCGAAGAGCACCTGGTAAAGCCCCTCGGCCAGCGGCATGTAGACGCCGTCCTCGCGGGCCTTGTCGCGCACCAGGCGCACGGTGTTGACCCCCTCGGCCACCTGGCCGAGGGCCGCCACCGCCTCGTCGAGCCCCTTGCCCTGGCCCAGGGCCTGGCCGACCCGATAGTTGCGCGACAGGGTCGAGGAGCAGGTGACGATCAAATCGCCCACCCCGGCCAGGCCCAGGAAGGTCATGGGGTTGGCGCCCTGATCCACGGCGAAGCGGCTCATCTCGGCCAGCGCCCGGGTCATCAGCATGCTGCGGGTGTTCTCGCCCATGCCCAGCGCCGCCGCCATGCCGGCGGCGATGGCGTAGATGTTCTTCAGCGCCCCGCCCAGTTCGACCCCATAGCGGTCGTTGCTGGCATAGACCCGGAAGTAGTCGCAGCCGAGGGCGGTCTGCACCCGGGCCCGGGTCAGGGGGTCGTCGCTGGCGATCACCGTGGCGGTCAGCTGCTTGTCGGCCACCTCGGAGGCCAGGTTGGGGCCGGAGAGCACGCCGATATGGGCGAAGCCGGTCTCCTCCTCGAGGATCTGGCTCATCAGCTTGAAGCCCTCCTCCTGGATGCCCTTGGTGGTGCTGACCAGGATCTGCTCGGCATGCAGGTGGGGGCGCGCCTGGCGCACCACCTCGCGGAAGGCCTTGGAGGGGATGGCCACCAGCACCAGCTCGGCACCCGCCAGCACCTCGGCCATGTCCCCCGAGGCGACCACCGCCGGATTGATGGCATAGTCGGGAAGGTAGCGTCCATTGCGATGCTCGGCATTGATCTGGGCGACCAGCGCCGGATCGCGCAACCACTGGCGCACCCGGGCGCCGTTATCCGCGGCGATACTGGCCAGGGCGGTGCCGAAGCTACCGCCGCCGAGTACCGCGACCGTCATCTGTTCCTCTGCCATAAGGGGCCCCGAAAGACTGTGTGAGGTCTCGATTGTAGCGAAAAAGACGCCCGAACCGGCAGCCGGTTCGGGCGTCTTCATGCTCTCGCCATCAGATGACGATCAGTCGATCAGCGACAGCAGGCTGTCGATGCTCTCCCGGGCATCACCGTAGAACATCCGGGTGTTGTCCTTGAAGAACAGCGGGTTCTCGATGCCGGAGTAGCCGGTGCCCTGGCCACGCTTGCTGACGAACACCTGCTTGGCCTTCCACACCTCCAGCACCGGCATGCCGGCGATGGGGCTGTTGGGATCCTCCTGGGCGGCCGGGTTGACGATGTCATTGGAGCCGATGACGATCACCGCGTCGGTGGAGGCGAAGTCGTCGTTGATCTCGTCCATCTCCATGACGATGTCGTAGGGCACCTTGGCCTCGGCCAGCAGCACGTTCATATGCCCCGGCAAACGCCCGGCCACCGGGTGGATGGCGAAGCGCACCTCCTTGCCGGCGGCGCGCAGCTTGCGCACCAGCTCGCTGACCGCGTTCTGGGCCTGAGCCACCGCCATGCCGTAGCCCGGCACGATGATCACGCTGTCGGCATCGTTGAGGGCGCTGGCCACCCCCGCGGCATCGGTGGCCACCTGCTCGCCCTCGATCTCCGCCGCCGGGCCCTGGGTACCGCCGAAGCCGCCCAGGATCACGCTGACGAAGTTGCGGTTCATCGCCTTGCACATGATGTAGGAGAGGATGGCACCACTGGAGCCCACCAGGGCGCCGGTGACGATCAGCAGGTCATTGGAGAGGGTGAAGCCGATGGCCGCCGCCGCCCAGCCGGAGTAGCTGTTGAGCATGGAGACCACCACCGGCATATCGGCCCCGCCGATGCCCATGATCAGGTGCCAGCCGATAAAGAACGACAGCGCCGCCAGCACCAGCAGGGTCCAGAAGCCGGCGCCGCTCAGGTAGGCCACCGCCAGCATCAGGCACAGCGCCACGGCGCCGGCATTCAGGGCATGTCCGCCGGGCAGCTTCTTGGGCTTGCCGTCGACCTTGCCGGCCAGCTTGCCGAAGGCGATCACCGAGCCGGTGAAGGTCACCGCGCCGATAAAGATGGCGAAGATCACCTCGACCTGCAGGAAGGTCAGCTCGGCGGGAGTCTTGGTGGCCACCAGGCCGGCGAAGGCCGAGAAGGCCTCGGTGGACTCCCCGGCGGCCTGGGCGGCCAGTACCCGGCGACGCTCCAGGTCGGCGCCCCAGGCGACGAAGACCGCCGCCAGGCCGACGAAGGAGTGCAGCGCCGCCACCAGTTGGGGCATCTCGGTCATGCCCACCCGCTTGGCCACCACCACGCCGATGGCGCCGCCGATAACGATCATCGGGATCATCAGCCAGTAGTGACCGATGCCCGGGCCGAAGGCGGTGAAGAACACCGCCAGGGCCATGCCGACGATGCCATACCACACCGCCCGCTTGGCCTTCTCCTGGTTGCTCAGCCCCCCCAGGGAGAGGATGAACAATACACTCGCCGCGATGGAGGCGGCAGATACGAAACCTTGACTCAACATCTCTTCTCTCCGCGCCTCAGGATTTCTGGAACATGGCCAGCATGCGACGGGTGACCTGGAAGCCACCGACGATATTGATGCTGGCGATCAGCACCGAGATGGCCGCCATAAAGACCACCAGGCCATTCCCCGAGCCGATCTGCAGCACGGCGCCGAGGATGATGATCCCCGAGATGGCATTGGTCACCGCCATCAGCGGCGTATGCAGCGAATGGCTGACGTTCCAGATCACCTGGAAGCCCACGAAGCAGGCCAGCACGAAGACGATAAAGTGCTGCATAAAGGAGGCCGGGGCGATCTGCGCCAGCAGCAGCATCAGCGCACCGCCGGCGGCCAGCAGGCCCACCTGACGCTTGGTCTGGGTCTTGAACTCGGCGTGCTCCGCGGCGCGTTTCTCCTCCGCGGTCGGCGCCTTCTCCTTGGGCTTGGGCTTGGCCGCGGCGATCGCCTTGACCTTGGGCGGCGGCGGCGGGAAGGTGATCTCGCCCTGGTAGGTGACGGTGGCGCCACGAATGACGTCGTCCTCCATATCATGAACGATCGCCCCGTCTTTCTCGGGGGTCAGATCGGTCAGCATATGGCGGATATTGGTGGCGTAGAGCAGCGAGGCCTGGGTGGCCATGCGCGACGGGAAGTCGGTATAGCCCACCACGATCACGCCGTTGTCGCTGACGATACGCTCGTCCGCCACGGTCAGGTCGCAGTTACCGCCCTTCTCGGCGGCCAGGTCGACGATCACCGAGCCCGGTTTCATGGCCTTGACCATGTCCTCGAGCCACAGCTTGGGGGCCGGACGGCCGGGGATCAGCGCCGTGGTGATGACGATATCCACCTCGGGGGCCTGCTCGCGGAACAGCGCCAGCTGCTTCTCGCGGAACTCGGGGCTGGAGGGCTTGGCGTAGCCGCCGCTCTCGGCGCCGTCGGCACTCTCGTCGAAATCCAGGAACAGGAACTCGGCGCCCATGGACTCGATCTGCTCGGCCACCTCCGGGCGCACGTCGAAGGCGCGCACCACGGCGCCCAGGCTGGTGGCGGTGCCGATGGCGGCGAGGCCGGCGACGCCGGCGCCGATCACCAGCACCTTGGCCGGCGGCACCTTGCCGGCGGCGGTCACCTGGCCGGTGAAGAAGCGCCCGAACTGGTTGCCCGCCTCGATCACCGCGCGGTAGCCGGCGATATTGGCGGTGGATGACAGGGCGTCCATCTTCTGGGCGCGGGAGATCCGCGGCACCATGTCCATGGCGAGCACGTTGGCGCCCTTGGCCTTGCAGGCCTCCAGCAACGCCTCGTTCTGGGCCGGCCAGAAGAAGCTGATCAGGGTCTGGCCCGCGCGCAGATACTCGGTCTCGGCCTCGCTGGGCTCGCGCACCTTGATCACCACCTCGGCCTCGCGCCACAGCGCCGCGGCGCTGTCCACCACCTCGACACCAACCGCGCGGTAGGCGGCGTCGTCGAAGCCGGCGGCGGCGCCGGCGGTGGTCTCGATCAGGCACTCATGGCCCAGCTTCTGCAGCTGCTGGGCGCTCTCCGGGGTCAGGGCGACCCGCGCCTCACCGCGGGCGATCTCCTTGGGGGCACCGATCTTCATGCCTGTCCTCCTTGTGCCTGATTGCAGCGACTCTCGTCTCGCCGGTCGGGTCGGGCGGCGCCTCGCCCGATCTCCATCAACGGATACATGGGCAGTTGCTCCTCGTGTCCAGTGGCATCGCCCGCAGGCGGTGCGTAATGAGGGTTATAAGGGGAATCCCCTCTAGTCTCCTTAGTCCAAAAAGGCAAAAGCAAGTCTTTTGTGAAAACTTTGATTTATATAAAACGCTTATCCCGACCATAACCCCGGGCTTATCGTTAAAATAACGACAAGCCATTGTTTCATTGGAGTTTCACGCCGGTCATCAAGCCATGGATCGGCTTATGGGCGCCATAATGAAAGGGTTATTCCTGGGCGTTAAAAATATTGAACTACCTCATGGGTCGAGGCGATGGTGGCGTAGCGCCCGGACAACAGGGCCAGGCTCGCCTGGTGCAGTGCCTCGCCGGACCAGGCACGACCGGCGGCATCTTCCAGGGAAAAACAGGCGCAGGCATCCGCTACCACGCTCAGCGAAAAACCCAGGCAGGCGCCATGACGCACCGTGGTACTCACCGCGTGGCCGGTGGTGACGCCGGCCACCACCAGGTGCCCCACCCCATGACGGCGCAACCAGGCCTCCAGGTCGGTATCGACGAAGGCGCTGTCCCTATGCTTGGTAAGCACCCGCTCGCCCTGGGCGGGGGTAACACAGTCCTTGAATTCGGCGCCGGGTTGCCCGGCGCGACGTCGGGACCCCGGCGAGCGCGAGAAGTGCCGCACATGGACGATATGGCCGTTGCCGCCCCGCCAGCAGGCCAGCAGTTCGGCGAGATTGGTTTCCAGGTCGGGGTTGCTGGGTTCCCCCCAGCCATCGATGGCCCGCTGCATATCGATGATCACCAGGGCCGCGCTCTCGTCGCGGGCATCACAGAGACGCAGGCTGGTCGTTCCATAGCGCGGAGTCATGGCATCCCTCTCGGCAGGGCCGCGGCGGCGGCATGCCCTCAGGATAGGTGCCGAGTGGAGAGTCTGCCGAGCGTGCCCTAAACGCGACACCCCGCCACCGAGGTAACAGGAGGGTGTCGTGCGAACCCCGCCTCACGCTTAATACGGTGCAGTGTGGAGCCCTGAACGAAAATACCCCGCCACTGGGATAACAGGGGGTGTCGTGCGAACCCCGCCTCACGCCTAGTCTGGAGCCCTGAACGCAAACACCCCGCCACTGGGATAACAGTGGGTGTCGTGCGAACCCCGCCTCACGCCTAGTCTGGAGCCCTAAACGAAAACACCCCGCCGAAGCGGGGTGTCGTCGAGCCGATCAGCCTTGGTGGAGCGGCTTAGGCGGTGAGCAGCGTATTGAGGCGCTTGACGTAGGCGGCGGGATCCTCGAGCTGACCGCCCTCGGCGATGATCGCCTGGTCGAAGAGGATATGCGCCAGGTCACCGAAGGCCTCGCCCTCGGCACCTTCCAGGCGGGCCACCAGCGGGTGCTCGGGATTGAGCTCGAGGATCGGCTTGACCTCGGGCAGCGTCTGGCCGGCGGCCTCCATGATGCGGCGCATCTGGAAGCCCATCTCGTGCTCCGGCAGCACCACGCAGGCCGGCGAGTCGGTCAGGCGGTGGGTCACCTTGACCTCCTGGACGGCCTCGCCCAGGGCCTCCTGGACCCGCTTGACCAGGGCCTCCTTGGCCTTGGCGGTCTCCTCCTGGGCCTGCTTCTCCTCCTCGTTCTCCACCTCGCCCAGGTCGAGCTCGCCCTTGGCCACGTCGACGAAGTTCTTGCCCTCGAACTCGCTGAGGTGGCTCATCAGCCACTCGTCGATGCGGTCGGAGAGCAGCAGCACCTCGATGCCCTTCTTGCGGAAGATCTCCAGGTGCGGGCTGGACTTGGCCGCCTTGAAGCTGTCGGCGACGATGTAGTAGATCTTCTCCTGGCCGTCCTTCATGCGTGACACATAGTCGGCCAGGGACTGGTCCTGGGTGGCGCTGTCGGTGTGGGTGGTGGCGAAGCGCAGCAGGCCGGCGATCTTCTCGCGGTTGGCGAAGTCCTCCGCGGGGCCCTCCTTGAGCACCGTGCCGAAGGTGTTCCAGAAGCCCTGGTAGGCCTCGGCGTCCTTGGCCAGCTTCTTGAGCATGTCCAGGCCGCGCTTGGTCAGGGCGGACTTGATCTTGTCGACCTGGGGATCCTGCTGCAGCAGCTCCCGGGAGACGTTCAGGGAGAGGTCCTTGGTGTCCACCACGCCCTTGATGAAGCGCAGGTAGAGGGGCAGGAACTGCTCGGCGTCGTCCATGATAAAGACGCGCTGCACGTAGAGCTTGACGCCCCGGGCGCCGTCCCGCTCGTAGAGGTCGAAGGGCGCGCGGCCCGGCACGTAGAGCAGGCTGGTGTACTCCAGCTTGCCTTCGACCTTGTTGTGGCTCCAGGTCAGCGGATCCGAGAAGTCGTGAGCCACGTGCTTGTAGAAGGCCTGGTACTCGTCGTCGCTGATCTCGCCCTTGGGGCGCGCCCAGAGGGCGGTGGCCTCGTTGACGGTCTCCCAGGTGGTGACCTCGCTGCCCTCGATCTCGTTACCGTCGTCGTCCTTGGCGGTCTCCACCTTGGGCAGGCGCACCGGCACCTCGATATGGTCGGAGTACTTGCGCACCAGGCTCCTCAGGCGGAAGTCGTCGGCGAACTCCTGGGCATCGCCCTTGAGGTGCAGGACGATCTCGGTGCCATGGGCCTCGCGTTCGATGTCGGCGACGCTGAACTCGCCCTCGCCCCGGGAGCGCCACTCGACGCCTTCGGCCTGGTCGCTGCCCGCCTTGCGGGTACGCACCGTCACCTCGTCGGCGACGATGAAACCGGAGTAGAAGCCGACCCCGAACTGACCGATCAGCTTGGCATCCTTCTGCTGCTCGCCGGAGAGCTGCTGGAGGAACTCGGCGGTACCGGAACGGGCGATGGTACCCAGGTTCTGGATCACCTCGTCGCGGCTCATGCCGATGCCGTTGTCGCGCACGGTGACGGTGCCGGCCTCGGCGTCGTGCTCGATCTCGATGCGCAGCTCGCTGTCGCCCTCATAGAGGGCGTCGTTGTCCAGGGCCGCATAGCGCAGCTTGTCGCAGGCATCGGCGCCGTTGGAGATCAGCTCACGCAGGAAGATCTCCCGGTTGGAGTAGAGGGAGTGGATCATCAGCTTGAGCAGCTGCTTGACCTCGGTCTGGAAGCCCAGGGTTTCTTCGTGGGTGGCAGTGGACATCGACAGGGTCCTCGTTACATCACGGAATGAGTGGCGCGGCGCGCCGAAGAATCACGGTGCAGGTTCATATGGGGCCCGCCGCGCACTTTTCAAGTCTCCGCGCTTATCCCTCGGGTGGGACCCGCGGGGCACGCCACCTTGCCCGGACCACCGGCCGGCGCTCAGGGGGAGGCTCGGCGCTCCCGCCAGTGCCGATAGGCGGTGAGCTCCGGCTCGATCCGCGCCATCAGCCAGGCGACGATGACCAGGTCATCGATCAGGCCCAGGGCCAACAGGAGGTCGGGGATCAGGTCGAAGGGCAGCAGCAGATAGCCCAGGGCCAGGCCACCCAGCGCCAGCGCCCGCCAGGGGACCGGCCGGTAGCGGCCACGCAGCACGTCCCAGCACAGCCGGCCCCAGTGCAGGGGCGCCATGCCCAGGCGCTTGAGCCGGGCCAGGCGCGAGAGGCGCCGAATCGATCGGGTCATGGAGGACTCCTCAAAGGACATTCCGGGGATTGGAGCCATCGGTGACCGAGGAGTTTCCTCCCCCGGCGACCTGTCGCCCCGAGACAACACTACTCAGCGGCCGGCGAATCGGCCAGGATAAGGGCATCGCGACGCCCAGGAACCCGTCTCAGGAAACTCACCATGGCTACTCGACCCGCCCTCGCCCCGCGACTCGGCCGCCTCAGGCGCCGCTTCGCCACCCTGGCCACCGCCACCGCCCTCGGCCTGCTGCTGTCCCCCGCCCAGGCCGACGACCGGGCCCTGCGCGAGGCCCTCGACGCGGCCCGCCAGCAGCAGTGGAGTCGCATCGACACGGCCGCCATCGACGGCCATGTGCTGGAAGGCTATGTGGCATATCACCGTTTGAAGGCACGGCTTCCGGCGGCCGAGCCCGCCGAGGTGCTGGCCTTTATCGAGCGCCATCAGGACTCCCCCCTCGCCGGCTGGATGCGTAACCAGGCGATCGGCCAGTACGGGGAGGCCGGGTTGCCGGCGCGCCTGCTGGCGGTCAGCGCCGGGGCGCCGGAGGGGACCGCGCGGCAGTGCTACTACTACGCCGCCCTGCTCGACCGCGCCCCCGAGGAGGCGGCCCGGGGCGGCCTGACCCTGTGGCATGCGGGGCGCTCCCAACCCGATGCCTGCGACCCGCTCTTCTCGGCGCTGCGCGCCCGGGGCGTGATCGGCGACGTCGAGATCTGGGAGCGCCTGATGCTGGCCTGGAAGGCCGGCGAGAGTGGCCTGGCGGGGTATCTCGGCCGCCAGTTGGGCGGCGACTGGCAGCCAGCCCTGAACGCCTATGAACGGGTACGTGGCGACTATGCCGCCATCGCCGACGTCGCGCCGCGGCTCGGCGACCACCCGGCCACGCCGGGCCTGGTCAGCGCCGCCATGCATGGCCTGACCCGCGCCGACACCGCCACCGCCCTCGACACCTGGCGGCGCCTGGCGCCAGGGCTGACGCTGGGCGACGAGCGCCGCCAGGGCATCGAGCGCGACCTGGCCTTCTACTCCCTGGTCCGTGAGATCGCCGCCAACCGCGCCTGGGTGGACGCGGCCCTGCCGCGGCTGGCCACCGGCGACCTGCTCGAGTTGCGGGTGCGGGTGGCCCTGGGCGAGCGGGACTGGCACGGCGTGCGCGACTGGATCGCGCTGATGCCCGACGACACCCGTGGCGACAGCCGCTGGCAATACTGGCAGGGCCGCGCCCTGGCACGGCTGGGCGATCCCCTGGGGGCGCAGGCCGCCTACGAGCGCGCCGCCGAGGGACGCAGCTTCTTCGCCTTCGCCGCCGCCGATCGCCTCGATCGCCCCTATGCCCTGAGCGAGGAGCGCCACCACTATGGCGAGGCGCAGCGCCGCGAAGTGGCGCAATGGCCGGTGGTGCGCCGCACCGAGGCGCTGCGCCGCATCGATGAGCCGGGCCTGGCCAACAGCGAGTGGCTGGGCGCGGTGGCAAGCGCCGACGGCGAGACCGCACGGCGACTGGCCGACTATGCGGCGAGCCAGGGCTGGCACGCCGAGCTGGTCCAGACCACCATCGCCGGACGGATGTGGGACGCCCTGGCGTGGCGCTTCCCCGCCGCCTACCGGGACAGCTTCCGGCGCTGGGGCGCGGAAGCCGGCGTCGACCCTTATTTGCTGATGGCCATCGCCCGCCGCGAGAGCGCCTACAATCCCCGGGCCCTCTCCCCCGCCGGCGCCCGGGGGCTGATGCAACTGATGCCGGGCACCGCCACCCTGGTCAGCCGCCGGCTGGGCCTCGCCGATCCGGGCCCCTACGGCGTGCTGGAGCCGGAGCTCAATATCCGCCTGGGCAGCGCCTATCTCGGCGAGATGCTCGAGCGCTACCGCGGCAATCGCCTGGCGGCGGCCGCGGCCTATAACGCCGGCCCCGGCCGGGTCGACCGCTGGCTGCGCGACGCGCCGCAGGAGTTCGACCTCTTCGTGGAGAGCATCCCCTTCCGCGAGACCCGCGCCTATGTGCAGGCGATCATGACCTATCGGGTCATCTTCGAGAGCCTGGCCAATGGCGGCGAGAGCCGCGGTATTGCCCTGCTCAGCGCCAGCGAAGCCAACGGCCGCTACGATACCTCGTTGCTGGCCCGGCAGTAACAGCTGGAAGCTGGAAGCTGGAAGCTGGAAGCTGGAAGCTGGAAGCTGGAAGCTGGAAGCTGGAAAAGTACCGTGATGTGAATCGCCCCCATGGCAAGCCATGGGGGCGATTTTTCTTCCAGCTCCAGGCTTCCAGAAGCGACGCGCTCCCGCTCCGGATGAACAACCTACCGAGAGATCACAGCTAGCCCGGCTGGCGCTGTAGCGCCAGCTTGATGCCGAAGGCCACCATTACCGCCCCGGTCACCCCATCCAGGCCGCGGGCCACCCAGCGCCTGGCCAGCCAGCGGCCGGCACTCCCCACCATCAGGACGATGCCGATCTGCCAGAGATTGGCGATCACGAAGTGTACCCCGGCCAAAAACAGCGACTTGGTCAGGGCCGGGTCCCCGGGGGCGATAAACTGCGGCAGGAAGGCCATATAGAAGATCACCGTCTTGGGGTTGAGCACATTGGAGAGAAAGCCTTCCCGCAACGGCTGCCAGGCCGGCACCGCCTGGGCCCGGGTCGCGCCGATACCGGCCAGCGGCAGCGGGCGACCGCGCCGGGCGCTCCGCAGGCTCTGCACCCCGAGCCAGATCAGGTAGGCGGCGCCGGCCAGCTTGAGCAGCGAGAAGGCCCAGGCCGACTGCAACAGGATCAGCGAGATCCCCAGCGCCGAGACGGCGGCATGCACGAAGAGGCCGCTGCAGATCGCCAGGCTGGTCAAGACGCCATCGCGTACGCCGCCACGGCTGGCGTTACGGATCACCAGCAGGGTATCGACCCCGGGGCTCAGGGTCAGCAGGGTGATGGCCACCAGGAAGGGCCAGAACTGTTCGTCGATCCACATGGCTCAGAGTACCCCCAGTTCGCGCAGCCGCTCCTTGAGGTAGCTGTCGGCGGTATGTCGCTCGGAGAGCACCACCTCGGGGCGCGGGTGCAGGAACAGCGGCAGCGACAGCCGCGACTGTTCCCGGGCCGGCCCGCGAGGATTGACCACCCGATGAGTCGTGGAGGGGAAATAGCCACGGGAGGCCTCCTGGAGCATGTCCCCCACATTGATCACCAGTTGGCCCGGGTCGCAGGGTACCGCCAGCCATTCCCCCTCTCGGCTGCGTACCTCCAGCCCCGGTTCGTTGGCCGCCGGCAGCACCGTGATCAGATTGATGTCCTCGTGAGCCGCGGCGCGCACCGCCCCGGGCACCTCGTCGCCACGCAGCGGCGGGTAGTGCAGCACCCGCAGCAGGGTCTGCTGGCTGCCCTCGATCATCCGCGACAGGGGCTCCCGGTAGTGGACGGCGATCTCCGCCGGGGTCTCGGCCTCGATCCAGCCCAGCAGGGTCGTCGCCAGGGCCTCGGCGCGGCGGTAGTAGTCGAGGATCTCGTCGCGCAGCGCCGGGGGGATGCGTCCCCAGGGGTAGACGTGGTAGTACTCCTTGAGGTCCTTGACGCTCTGTCCCTTGGCGGTCTCGGAGACCTCGGGAGGGAAATAGCCATCCTGATGGCGGGGATCATAGCGCCAGGCCTCGGCCTCGCCACCGGCGAAGAAGGCCAGCCAGTGACGATAGATGGAGGTCAGCAGTGACGGCGGCAGCGGATGATGACGCAGCACCGCGAAGCCGGTCTCGCGCAGCGAGGCGACGAAACGTTGACGGGCGTCATCCTGGGTAAAATCGACGTTCTGGACGCGCATGGGTTTTCCATCTACAGTGATTTCGGGGCATTCGTGCGGGGTGCCGAGTCCCTATCTTGACGCAACCCCGCCACTGATGCACCATCGATTGCGTTGGTTTGCAAGATGAAAGTCGTCAGTTGTTGATCGATCCTTCGAGACTCCCAGTGCGCCTTCTTCTTCGCGTCAGCCACGCACTACGGGGTGGGGTTCCCCAGGAAGCCACCCCAGCAACATTATTTCGCTAGTAAGGAATTCGACGATGGCAACTGGCACTGTCAAGTGGTTCAACGACACCAAAGGCTACGGCTTCATCTCTCCTGATGACGGTGGCGATGACCTCTTTGCCCACTTCTCCGAAATTCAGGCCGATGGCTTCAAGACCCTGCAGGACGGTCAGAAGGTCTCCTTCGACGTCACCCAGGGCAAGAAGGGCCTCCAGGCCTCCAACATCCGCGTCGAAGGCTAAGCCGAGACCCGGACGCCAGTTGTCGTCCCCCGCGGTACGCAAATGGCACTAACAGAAAGGTCCGCCTCGGCGGACCTTTCTGCGTTTATGGCAAGCCTCAGGGGGCCGCCGGCTCGGACGATGACTCGGTGGATTCCAGCACATCTTCGAGCAGCTCCCGGGTATCGCTGCCCGGGGCCTGACGCTCGGCCTCCTGGAACTGTTCGTCGATCTGCCGCTGGGCCTCCTCGAAGCGCCGCTCGGTCTCCTCCAGGAACTCGTCGATCTCGGCATCGGTGGTCTCACCGGGCATGGCATCCTGGCCTTCCAGGCTCTCCGGTGTCTCGCTCAACGACGCCTGCGGGTCGGGCTCGGCGACCTCGCCCGCAGCGCCCTCCTCCTCGACGGCCGGCTCGGCTTCCGGGGTCGTCGGCATCGACTCCTCCTCGGTCGCGGTCGCCGCTTCGGTCATCGTCTCCTGCGGCGTCGTGGCTGTCGCCGGCGCCTCTTCCATCTCCGCCGGGGCCTCCGCTTCCTGGGTCGAGGTCTCGGCCTCCTCACCGTTGCCGCAGCCGACCAGCAACAGGGCCGCGGCCAGGGGAATCCAGGGTCTTGCGCTCATAAGGGTCTCCAGCTTATCGATGGCGATTCAGTCGCGAGTCACCTATTCCAGCAAAGGCCGATACACCAAGCAAGTCGGCCGGCGATAGCCCGGCAGCCGGATGGCCTATTCGGCCAGGGGGGCCAGGCGGAATTCCAGCAGGCCGGTCTCGTCGCGCAGCCGCTCCACCAGGCGTCCCAGGTTCTGGCGATCATGGGTCTGCAATGTCATATGGTATTCGAAGACGCTGCCCCGCTGGGTCAGGCGGTAGCTCAGTGCCTTGATGCGAAAGCCCTGGTCGCGAATCAACCGGCGCACCTCGACCTCTCCCGGCGTCGCCTCCACCGGGAAGGCCAGCATATGATCGGCGAAATGCTGTCCCGGCATGCGCGCCTCCACCCAGCGGAACAGCGACAGGGTCATCAGGGTGATCAGGGTCACGCTGACCGCGGGAAACAAAAAGCCGATGCCGTAGAGGATGCCGAGTGCGGCGGTCATCCAGATCGAGGCGGCGGTGGTCAGGCCACGCACCGTCAGCCCCTCCTTGAAGATCACTCCGGCGCCGAGGAAGCCGATGCCGGTCATGATGCCCTGGGCCATGCGCGTCGGATCGGTGGTAATGGTCGTGGCAGGCAACAGGCCATTGACCCAATTTCCCTGATGGGTGGTGACGATCATCAGCAGCGCCGAGGCCAGGCAGACCAGGGCATGGGTGCGAAAGCCGGCGGGGCGACCATGATAGCTGCGCTCCAGGCCGATCAGGCTGCCCGCCAGCCAGGCCGCCGCCAGATAGACCAGGATCATCACTTGCTCGTGGGTCATCGCTATCCCTCCCTTGGTCCCTGGCTTCTTCCATCATGACAAGGTGTCGCCGAACCTGCCTCAACGCTGGCAGGAACGCAATGCACGAGGGCCACCCCCTGGGGAGTGGCCCTCGTCGCAACGACCGGCGATCCGGATCAGGCCAGGGCCTTCTCCACCACCTCGTAGACATTGGGCGAGAGCGCCTCGCCACGAATGCGTTCGAGCTCCGCCTTCATCAGCGCCTGGCGGGTCTCGTCGAAGCGCGCCCAGCGGGTCAGCGGGGTGATGATCCGCGCGGCGATCTCCGGATTGAGCCGGTTGAGCTCGATCACCACGTCGGCCAGGAGCTTATAGCCCTCGCCGTCGAGGCGGTGGAAGTTGACCCGGTTCTGGCCGGCGAAGGCGCCGATCAGGGCACGCACCTTGTTGGGGTTCTTCAGCGAGAAGGCCGGGTGCTGCATCAGGAACTTGACCCGATCGAGCACGTCGTCCTGGGGACGCGTGACCTGGATGGTGAACCACTGATCCATCACCAGGGGATCGTGGGCCCACTGCTCGCCGAAGGCCTTGAGGGCCGGCTCGGCCAGGTCGCCGCGCGAGCTGTGGGTGAGCAGGGTCAGGGCGGCACGCACATCGGTCATGTTGTGACCGGCCTCGAACTGCTGCCGGGCTCGTTCGATGGCGCCCTCGTCCTCGATGCTCATCAGGTAGGAGAGCGCCACGTTCTTGAGGCTGCGGCGGGCGATCTGCTCCGGCTCCGGGGCATAGGGCGCATCGCTGAGGTTGGCCTCGTAGATCGCCAGGAACTCCTCGCGCAGCGCCAGCGCCAGGCCCTGCTTGACGAAGGTGCGGGCGGCATGGATGGCGTCCACATCGACCACCGGCTGCTGCTCGGCGATATAGGCCTCGGAGGGCAGGGTCAGCATCTCGGCGAGCACCGCCTTGTCGTCGCTCTCCTCGCTGAGCAGGGTGCGGAAGGCCTCGATCACCCGCGAGTCCATGACCTTCTCGACGCCGTTGCGGTGGGCGGCGATCAGGTCATCCAGGGCCAGCATGGCCAGGCGCTGGCCGGCATCCCAGCGGTTGAAGCCGTCGGAGTCGTTGGCCAGCAGGAAGGCCAGGTCCTCGCGGCCATAGGGGAAGCGCAGCTTCACCGGCGCCGAGAAGCCGCGCAGCAGCGACGGCACCGGCGCCTCGGCGACGTCGGTGAAGACGAAATGCTGCTCCTCCTCGCGCAGATGCAGCACGGCATCGGTGCCCAGCGCCTCGCCGTCCAGGGTCAGCGGCAGGTCGCGGCCGCTCTTGGTGCCCACCAGGCCCAGGCGCACCGGGATATGCAGCGGCTGCTTGTCCGGCTGGTCCGGGGTGGCCGGGGTGCGCTGGCGCAGGGTCAGGTGATACTCCCCCTTGGCGTAGTCGTAGTGGCCGTTGGCATCGATCTCCGGGGTGCCGGCCTGGGCGTACCAGCGCATGAACTGGGAGAGATCCTGGCCCGAGACCTCGGCCATGCAGCCGACGAAGTCCTCGATGGTCACCGCCTGGCCGTCGAAGCGCGAGAAGTAGAGGTCGGCTCCGCGGCGGAAGGCCTCCCAGCCGAGCAGGTTGCGCAGCATGCGCACCACCTCGGCGCCCTTCTCGTAGATGGTCAGGGTGTAGAAGTTGCCGATCTCGATATAGTGATCCGGGCGCACCGGGTGGGCGGTGGGGCCGGCATCCTCGGCGAACTGGGCGGTGCGGAAGAAGGAGACGTCCTCGATGCGCTTGACCGGTGCCGAGTTGGTATCGGCGCTGAAACACTGGTCGCGGAACACCGTGAAGCCCTCCTTCAGGGAGAGCTGGAACCAGTCGCGGCAGGTGACCCGGTTGCCGGACCAGTTATGGAAATACTCGTGGGCGACGATGCCCTCGACCCGCTGGAAGGCGGCGTCGGTGGCGGTCTGGGGATGGGTCAGCACCGCCGCCGAGTTGAAGATATTGAGCCCCTTGTTCTCCATGGCCCCCATATTGAAGTCGTTAACCGCCACGATCATGAAGAGGTCCAGGTCGTACTCGCGACCATAGGTCTCCTCGTCCCAGCGCATGGCACGCTTCAGCGAGGCCATGGCGTGGTCGGTCTTGCCCAGGTTCTCCTCCTCGACCCAGATCTGCAGGGTCACCTCCCGGCCGCTGGCGGTGGTGAAGCGATCCTCGACCTTCTCCAGGTCGCCGGCCACCAGGGCGAACAGGTAGCTGGGCTTGGGGTGGGGGTCTTCCCAGGTGACGAAGTGGCGGCCGTTCGGCAGGCTACCCCGCTCCACCGGGTTGCCATTGGCCAGCAGCACCGGCTCCCGCTCGGCGTCGCCGATCAGGGTGGTGGTAAAGGTGGCCATCACGTCGGGGCGATCCGGGTAGAAGGTGATGCGCCGGAAGCCCTCGGCCTCGCACTGGGTGCAGAACATGCTGCCGGAGCGATAGAGCCCCTCCAGGGCGGTATTGGCGGCGGGGTCGATCACCACCTCGGTCTCCAGGGCGAAGCGCTCCGGCACCCGATGCACGGTCAGGCCGGTGTCGCCCTGGGTGTACTCATCCGGATTGAGCGCCTGGCCGTCGATGGCGATGCGCTCCAGCCGCAGGCTCTCGCCGTCCAGCTCCAGGGGCAGCGCTTCCTCGCTCCGCGCCGGGTTGCGCTCCAGCTGCAGCCGGGCGCTGACCCTGGTCGCCGAGGGGGCCAGGTCGAACTTCAGCTCGGTATGGGTCACGCGGTAGGCGGGGGGCTGGTAGTCGTGCAGGTAGGTGGACTGGGGGTCTGACATCGAGTCTGGCTCCTGTTCGCGAATTGGCCCCATTGTACGGCCCCGGGGAGGAAAGACTCAAAGGCTGCCGGTAAGGTGCCGGAGCGATCACAGTTCGCGCGCTTCTCCTATTGAGGTTCAGGGCTATCCTGGGGACAGGCACTTCGCAAAGACGCTGTAAACCCCTCCCTGGGCGCTCGACTTTTTCGTCCCTGAAAAAGACGCTTTGCTCCGACCTGCCCCCAGCGCCCCTCAGAGAGTCCAGCTGCGATAACGTCGGACCAGGCGCTAATCAACGAACCGGACTAACGCTCCAGAGGCGAGCGCGAGGCCAGGCCGCGCAGCGGGCAGCGCCCGCCCGGCTCGGGCCGGGTATGGATCCACCCCCCCAGCAGCAGCAGGCCGCCGATAATCATCACCTTGAGCCACAGCAGGCCCAGGGTGAAGAGCAGCACCAAGATGGAGACCCCCAGCATCAGCACGGCGAGGCGCTTGGCCGGACGCGGGATGGCCCGCTCCCGCTCCCAGGCCACCACCGGCGGGCCGAAACGCGGATGCGCGCGGATCCAGCCGGCGAAGCGCGGCGAGCCCCGGGAGGCCGCCCATACCGCCAGCAGCAGGAAGCAGGTGGTGGGCATCAGCGGCACGAAGACGCCGATCACGCCCAGGGCGAAGCTGATCCAGGCCACGATCAGGTAACCGGGGCGCAGCCAGCCACTCACTTCCGGGTCATCTCGCATCGCCGCCCTCCTTCGGTCGCCCGCGTTACCTAGTTAAGCCTAGCCGGCCACGGCGTTGAAATGGGTTTTTTCCATCATGGGTCTAGGCTAAGCCAATGGCGGGACCCTGTCGCGGTCTCCGTCGTTTCCTCCCAGCCAGGAGCCGAGCATGCGTGCGACCCGATATCTCCACGTCCTGCTACTCGTCGGCCTGCTGCTGCCCTTCGCCGGCCAGGCCGATACACGCCTGCACCTGGTGGCCACCACCGGCATGATCGGTGATGTGGTGGCGATCATCGGCGGCGACCGGGTCGTGGTGGAGACCCTGATGGGCCCCGGGGTCGACCCCCACCTCTACCGCCAGACGCGCCGCGATATCGTCGCCCTGACCCGCGCCGATGCGGTCTTCTGGCATGGCCTGGCCCTGGAGCTGCAGCTCGAGGAGTTCCTCGACCGCCTGAGTGGACACACCCCGGTCTATGCCGTGGGCGAGGCGGTGCCGGTGGAGGCCCGCCTGCCGGCCGGCGACTTCGCCGGCCAGTTCGACCCCCATGTGTGGATGGACCCGGGCCGCTGGCGTTATGTGGTGGGGGCGATCCGCGATGCCCTGAGCGAGCTTCACCCCGCCGGACGGGACGCCTTCGCCGCACGCACCGACGCCTATCTGGCCGAGCTCGCGGCCCTGGACGCCTATGCCCGGGAGGTGCTGGGCAGCCTGCCCGAGGGGCGGCGCCTGCTGGTCACCGCTCATGACGCCTTCGGCTACCTGGGCGAGGCCTATGACCTGGAGGTGGTGGGCATCCAGGGCATCTCCACCGAAAGCGAGGCGGGACTGGCGCGCATCGAGTCGCTGGTCCACCTGCTGGTGGAACGCCGCGTCCCGGCGATCTTCGTCGAGTCCTCGGTGGCCGAGCGCAATGTTCGTGCCCTGGTGGAGGGGGCCGAAGCCCGGGGCCGGACGGTGATCATCGGCGGCACCCTCTTCTCCGATGCCATGGGAGCGCCGGGCCGCTACGAGGGCACCTATCTGGGCATGCTCGATCATAACCTGACCACCATCGCCCGGGCCCTGGGGGGCCAGGCTCCCCCGCGGGGACGCCTGGGTCGCCTGGCGGAGGCACGCCCATGAAGGAGCCGTTCGACCCGGCCGCCAGCCCGCTGGCCATCCAGGGGCTGACGGTCAGCTATGGCGAACGCCTGGCCCTGCTGGGCGTCGACTTCGTGACGCCGCCGGGTCGATTGAGCGCCATCGTCGGCCCCAACGGCGCCGGCAAGTCGACACTGCTCAAGGCGGCCCTGGGCATCCAGCCCCGGGTCGCCGGCGAGCTGCTGGCTTATGGGCGCCCCTTGCCGCGACCGCCCCGCCATATCGCCTATGTGCCCCAGCGCTCGAGCATCGACTGGGACTTCCCCGCCACCGCCCTGGACGTCGTGCTGATGGGCCTCTACGGGCGACTGCGCTGGTGGCAACCCACCCGGCGCCGCCATCGCCACTGGGCCCGGGAGTGCCTGGCCCGGGTCGGCATGGAGGCCTTCGCCGAGACCCAGATCGGCCGCCTCTCCGGCGGCCAGCAACAGCGCATCTTCCTGGCCCGCGCCCTGGCCCAGCAGGCCGAACTGCTGCTCCTCGACGAGCCCTTCGCCGGCGTCGATGCGGCCACCGAGCGCGCCATCATCGAGCTCTTTCGCAGCTTCCGAACCCAGGGCGGCAGCGTGCTCTGCGTCCATCACGACCTGGCCACGGTACGCGACTATTTCGATCATCTGCTGCTGCTCGACGTGGAGGTCGTCGCCGCCGGACCGGTGGCCGAGGCCTTTACCGCCGCCAACCTTCAGCAGGCCTATGGGGGCCGACTGACCGCGGCCCAGCTGGCGCGGCTGCTGCCGGTATCGGAGGCCTCCCGGCCATGATGGACGCCTGGTTCGCCGCCCTGACCCTTGGCGCGGGCTACAACGCCCGGCTGGTCACGCCCCCCGAGAGAGCCGCCCTGCTCTCGTCGCCCAAGGCCCTGGCCATCGTGGGCGCCTTGCACCACGGAGGAAGCGTATGGACGCCTGGTTCGACGCCCTGACCCTTAGCGCGGGCTATAACACCCGGCTGGTTACCCTCGGCGCCCTGCTCCTGGGGGCGGCGGCGGGCATGGTGGGCAGCCATGTGCTGCTGCGCCGGCGCGCCCTGATCAGCGATGCGGTCAGCCACGCCACCCTGCCGGGGCTGGCGGCGGCCTTTATCCTGATCGCCCTGGTGCAGGGCGACGGCCGCTGGTTGCCGGGACTCTTGCTGGGGGCGGCGGCCAGCGCCGCCCTGGGGCTGGCCGCCGTCCAGGCCATGAGTCGGCATACCCGGCTGGGCGAGGACAGCGCCATCGGTGCGGTGCTCTCGGTCTTCTTCGGGCTTGGGGTAGTGCTACTCACGGTGATCCAGGCCATGCCCGTCGCCGGCCAGGCCGGGCTCTCCGGCTACCTGGTGGGTGCCACCGCCGGCATGCTGGCCAGCGAGGCCTACCTGCTGGGGGCCATGGCCCTGGGCCTGCTGGTGGCCCTGGTGATCCTGCGCCGCCCCCTTCTGCTGCTCTGCTTCGATGCCGAGCATGCCTGGACCCAGGGGGTCGATCTCCGGCGCACCGACGCCTGGCTGCTGGGCCTGCTGCTGGCGGTCACCGTGGTGGGGCTGCGGGTCACCGGCCTGATCCTGGTCGTGGCCCTGACCATCATTCCGCCGGTCACCGCCCGCTTCTGGACCGACCGCCCCCATGCCCTGGTGATGATCGCCGCCGTCGCCGGCGCCCTGGCCGGCTACCTGGGGGTGACCCTCTCCAGCGTGCACCCGCGTCTGCCCAGCGGCGCCCTGGTGGTACTGGCCGCCTTCACCCTCTTCCTGGTCTCGCTGCTGATCGCGCCCCGGCGCGGCCTGCTGGCCCACCTGATCGAGCGCTACCGCTTCGTGCGCCGGGTGCACTGCCGCCAGGGCCTGCTGGCCCTGGCCCGCAATGAGGCGATCTTCGACCCCACCACCCTGCGGATCCTGCGCCGCCTCGGGCATATCCGCCGCGACGGCCTGGCCACCGCCCAGGGACGCGCCGCGGCCCGGGATGCCCACCAGGAGGAGCGCCTGTGGATGCACTATCGCCACGCCTACCCGGAGGAGGCGGCACAGCTCGGGGCACGCCGGCTCGAGCCCATCTCCCGGCTGCTGCCCCCGGACCTGATCGATGAGCTGGAGCGCCGGCTACCACCGGACACCGTCGATAAGTGAGTTTCTGGAGGCCATCGATGGGTGAGTTCCTGATGCTGAGCCTGATGCCCCTGCTGGTCGCCGGGCTGTGCAGCCTGAGCTGTGCCCTGCTGGGCAACTTCCTGGTGCTGCGCCGTCAGGCGCTGATCGGCGACGCCATCAGCCATGTCGCCCTGCCGGGCATCGTCGCCAGCTTCCTGCTTACCGGCACCCTGGCGGCTTCCGCCATGCTGGTGGGAGCCGGCGCCGCGGCCCTGATCACCCTGGCGCTGATCGAGCTGATCCGCCGTTTGGGCCGGGTGGAATCGAGTGCCGCCATGGGGGTGGCCTTTACCACCCTCTTCGCCCTGGGGGTACTGATGCTGGAGTGGAGCGGCGCCAGCGGCGTCCACCTGGACGTGGAGCACGCCCTCTACGGCAACCTGGAGAGCCTGGTGTGGTTCGAGGGTACCCGGCCGGCGGCGCTCTGGGACCCTCAGGCCCTGGCGGGGCTGCCGCCGCAACTGGCCCGGGTGGCCTGGGTGGCCCTGCTGGTGGGCCTCTTCATGCTGCTGGCCTGGCGGCCCTTGGTGCTGGGCAGCTTCGATGCCGCCTTCGCCGCCAGCCAGGGCGCCCGCCCCGGACCGACCCAGCTACTGCTGGTGGTGATGGTGGCGGTGGCCGCCATCGCCGCCTTCGAGGCGGTGGGCTCGATCCTGGTGATCGCCATGTTTATCTGCCCGCCGGCGGCGGCCCGGCTGATGACCGACCGCCTGAGCCACCAGTTGGCCTGGAGCCAGGCCTTCGCCCTGGTCAGCGCCGTGCTGGGGGTGGTGCTGGCCGGCCATGGCCCCGGCTGGCTGGGCATCGATGCGGGCCTCAGCGCCGCCGGCATGATCAGCGTGGTGGCCGGGCTGATCCTGCTGCTGGCCTGTCGCTTCGGCCCCCGTCGCCATCGCGCCGCGCCACCCCCGGCATGACGCCGGCGGGACTCTTGCCGGGCAGGAAAGAGTCCATTCAGCCCTGCCCCCTTGGCGACGGATGCCGGCGGCGTATGCTGGAGGCCTCTCAAGGAGGTTCCCCTATGCGTCCCGTACTCTATCTCTCCCATGGCTCCCCGGACCTGGTGCTGCGCCGGCACCCGGCGCGGGATTTCCTCACCGAGCTGGGGCGGCGTCTGCCGGCGCCGCGTGGCGCCCTGGTGGTCTCGGCCCATTATGAGAGCCCGGAGATTCGCCTGGGCTCGGCTCCGGCGCCGGAGACCCTCCACGACTTCCATGGTTTTCCCGAGGCCCTCTATCGTCTGCGCTACCCCACCCCGGGGCTGCCCGAGGCGGCCGGCCGCCTGGCCGAACGCCTCCATGCCCGGGGTCTCGCGGCCCGCCTGGAGCCGAACCGCCCCCTCGATCATGGCGTCTGGTCGCCGCTCTCCCTGGTCTGGCCCGAGGCCCGGGTGCCGCTGCTGCCGGTCAGCGTGCCCATGGCGGCCGGCCGCGACGAGCTGTGCCGCTTCGCCAGGACCCTGGGGGCGTTCGCCGAGGCCGAGGGACTCTGGTTGATCGGTTCCGGGGCCGCCACCCATAACCTGGGCGATCGCAAGCCCTTCGACGCCGCCCCGGATGCCTGGGCCCGGGCGTTCCATGACTGGGTGCGCGACCGTGCCGCCGAGGGCGACCTGGAGGCGCTACTGGCCTGGGCCGAGCGGGCCCCCGCCGGACGCCATGCTCACCCCACCCCGGAGCACCTGCTGCCGCTGCTGATCTGTGCCGCCGCCCTGGAGGGCCAGCCCATGAGCGCCCTCCACGAGAGCTTCACCTTCGGCAACCTGAGCATGCTGATGCTGGCAAGCCAGCCCCTCGCCGAGGCCTGGGAGGCGGGGCGCCCGGCCTGAACGCAACAGGCCCGCCGAATGGCGGGCCCGCTGGCATCACGTTGGGAGGGGGATCTGGCGTCGCCCCCTCCTGGCCCAGAACCGCCAGGGCGTCAATCGCGGAAGTTGTTGTACTGCAGGGCCAGCTCCGGTCCCTGCTCGCCCTTGAGCAGGGCGATGACACCCTGCAGGTCGTCGCGCTTCTTGCCGGTGACGCGAACCTTGTCGCCCTGGATCTGCGCCTGCACCTTGAGCTTGGACTCCTTGATCAGCTTGACGACCTGCTTGCACTCGGCCGCCTCCAGGCCCTGCTTGAGCTTGACCTCCTGACGCGCCTTGACGCCGCCCAACTGGGGCTCCTGGGGATCCATGCAGCGGGCATCGATGCCCCGGGCGATCAAGCGATTGCGCAAGACATCGAGCATCTGCTGCAATTGGAAATCCGCCTCGGCCTCGATATGCACCACCTCGCCCTCGAGGCGGAAGCTGGCATCGACGCCGCGGAAATCGAAGCGGGTCTGGATCTCGCGGTTGGCCTGATCCACCGCGTTGGTGGCCTCGTGGCCGTCGAATTCGGAAACGATATCGAAGGAAGGCATGGACGACTCCTGGCAATAAAAGCCGCGATTCTAGCCCAGCCGCGCGGGCCTTTCATCCGTCGCCGAGTCCTCGGCGGCCAGCGCCTTGCTCATCTGCCAGGCGGCACAGCCATCGACGTAGTAGTCGTCCAACCAGCGGGTCAGGCGAAAGCCCCGGCGCCGGTAGAGGGCCAGGGCCGCCCGATTGTCGGCGCGAACCTCCAGGCTCAGGTGCTCGCAGCCCCGCTCCCGGGCCTCTCTCTCCAGTCGCTCCAGCAGGCGTCCCCCCAGGCCACCACCGCGGGCCTCCGGGGCGACGCAGAAGGAGTAGAGGCGGGCACGCCGGCTATTGCGACGCAGCAGCAGGGTGCCGTAACCGAGCAGGCTCTCGCCGTCCACCAGCAGCCAGGTAACGGCATTGGCCGGCCCCAGCAGATGCGCGAGCTGGCGACGGCTGAAACGGTCGCCGACGAAGCAGCGCTCCTCGAGGGCATGGAGGGCGGCCAGGTCCTCGATACGACCGGGCCGCAACTGGGCTTGCATCACTAGGTCCTCGACCAGGGGGTGGGGATATTGTGCAATGCAGCCGAGGCGCTGTCATCGCCCATGATGATGAAATAAATCAATTATCACGCCCGCCTTCCAGGCGGCATGCTGCGCCCATGGCCGCCACCCCGGTGGCCCGGCACGAGGCCCTCCCATGCCCGCCCTGCGTATCGTCGTCGACCGACTCGGCGACTGGACCCCCTACTACCCCAGCGACGACCTGATCGATGCCGCCACCTACCTCGCCCAGTCCCCACAGGAGGAGGAGGCGGGCATCACTCGCGTCATCAACCTGTGTACCGACCTGGAGTACCTGGGTCGCGGCTACTACGTCTCCCTGCTGGCCCAGGCTCGCGGACATCGGGTGCTGCCGTCGGTGGAGACCCTCAACCAGCTGGCGCGCAAGTCACTGGTCGACCTGGAGCTGGAAGGACTGGAGCCGCTGCTGGAGAGCCTGGCCCGCCAGGGCGCCCTGGCCGGCGAGACCCTGACCCTCAGGGTGATGTTCGGTGAGTGCGAGGTCCCCGCCCTGGCGCGGCTGGCCCGGCGGCTCTTCGAGCGCCTGCCCTGCCCGCTGCTCGAGGCTCAGGTGAGCCATCGCCAGGGCCGCTGGCGACTGGCGCGGTTGCGCCCCCTGCGCCTGAGCGCCCTCGGTGGTGACGAGCAGGACCGCTTCGCCGCAGCCCTCAATCGTCACTCGCGGCGTATCTGGCGCACGCCCCGGGCGCGCCGCCGCTATCGCTTCGACCTGGCCATGCTGGTCGATCCCCGGGAGGCGATGCCGCCCAGCAACCGCGGCGCCCTGAAGCGCTTTATCCGCGCCGGGCGTCGCCTCGGCGTGGATGTCTCGCTGATCACCCACCGCGACAGGGGCCGCCTGGCGGAATTCGATGCCCTCTTTATTCGCGAGACCACCGCCCTGGATCACCCCAGCTACCGCCTGGCCCGCCGCGCCGAGCACGAAGGCTTGGTGGTGATCGACGACAGTCGCTCCATCCTGCGCTGCACCAACAAGGTCTATCTGCATGCCCTGCTCGAGGCCAAGGGCATTCCCGCCCCGCGCGGCCACCTGCTGCAACGCCATGAGCGCCAGCGGCTGATCGAGCTGGCGGCGACTCTCGACTATCCCCGGGTCCTCAAGGTGCCGGACGGCGCCTTCTCCCGGGGCATCGTCAAGATCGATGGTGCCGAGACGCTGCTGCGGGAAGCGACCCGACTCTTCGAGAGCTCGGCGCTATTACTGCTCCAGGAGTGGCTACCCACCGACTTCGACTGGCGCATCGGCATCCTCGACGGCCAGCCGCTGTTCGCCAGCCGCTACTATATGGCCCGGGGCCACTGGCAGATCTACGATCACTCCTCGACCAAGGTCCGCAGCGGCGGCTTCTCGACCCATGCCATCGAGGAGGTGCCCGAGGCGGTGGTACGCACGGCGCTGAAGGCCACGCGACTGATCGGTGACGGTCTCTATGGGGTCGACCTCAAGCAGGTCGGCGAGCGGGTGGTGGTGATCGAGATCAACGACAATCCCAATATCGATGCCGGCATCGAGGATCGCGTGCTGGGGGCGCGTCTCTACGAGCGGATCATGGCCGTCTTCGTGGCGCGCATGGAGCATCACCGTCGACAGCTGCGCTAAGCGAGCGCCTTGATATCAAAACGTCAGGATAAGATACGGGAGTCGGCGCGCTTGGCTCCCCGAGCAGGACTCGAACCTGCGACCCAATGATTAACAGTCATTTGCTCTACCAACTGAGCTATCGGGGAACATGCGCCTAGCAAGATCTCAGATCGGAGGCTTGGCTCCTCGAGCAGGACTCGAACCTGCGACCCAGTGATTAACAGTCACTTGCTCTACCAACTGAGCTATCGAGGATTGATCTGAGCTGTGTTCGTCGCGCTGCGGTTGGCTCCCCGAGCAGGACTCGAACCTGCGACCCAATGATTAACAGTCATTTGCTCTACCAACTGAGCTATCGGGGAACAGCGTCGAACACGGGGCGTAGTATAAGGATTATTGCTTCCGGGTCAAGGGGTAAGGTGCGCTTCTACCCCCTGGAACCAAAACCGCCGCCCGATGGGCGGCGGTTGTCCTGGCGGCGCGGCTCTCAGGCCATGGCCGGAGAGGCGTAGGAGATGGGCGCCTGGGCGCTCTCCTCCTCGAAGGTGACGATCTCGAAGGCCTCCGGGGTCTCCATCAGCACCCGGCACAGCTGATTGTTCAGGGCGTGCCCGGACTTCACGCCGCGGAACTCGCCGATCAGGCTGTAGCCCAGCTGGTAGAGGTCGCCGATGGCATCCAGCACCTTGTGCTTGACGAACTCGTCCTCGTAGCGCAGCCCATCCTCGTTCATGATGCGGTAGTCATCCACCACGATGGCATTGTCGAGGCTGCCGCCGAGGGCCAGGTTGTGGGAGCGCAGGTACTCCAGGTCACGCATGAAGCCGAAGGTCCGGGCCCGGGAGACTTCCTTGACGAAGGAGGTGGTGGAGAAGTCCACCACGGCGCGCTGATCGCGCAGCTCCATCACCGGGTGATCGAAGTCGATGGCGAAGGAGACCTTGAAGCCGTCATAGGGCAGGAAGGCGGCCTCCTTGTCGCCCTCGCGCACCACCAGCTCGCGCTTGATACGGATAAACTTCTTGGCGGCCTCCTGCTCCTCGATGCCCGCGGACTGGATCAGGAACACGAAGGGGCCGGCGCTGCCATCCATGATCGGCACCTCGGGGGCGCTGACCTCGACGATGGCATTGTCGATGCCCAGGCCGGCGAAGGCGGACATCAGGTGCTCGACGGTGGCCACCTTGACGCCATCCTGGGACAGGGCGGTGCACAGGGTGGTGTCGGTGACGTTGGCCGCACGAGCGGGGATCTCCACCACCGGATCGAGGTCGGTGCGCACGAAGACGATACCGCTATTGACCGGTGCCGGCCGCAGCGTCAGGTAGACCTTCTCGCCGGAGTGCAGGCCGACGCCGGTGGCGCGAATGGTGTTGCTGAGAGTGCGTTGTCGGATCATGGGTAACCGCCAGGCATAAAGCATGTTATCAAACGGTGTTCACTATAGCAGCGAACACCCGTTTTACCAAAAAATATCTCGCCCGGCCGCGCTATACCCGTTATAGCGGGAATCAATCGGCCTGACGCCGCAGGAAGGCCGGGATATCCAGGTAATCGTCCAGCTCCTGGGAGCGACGCTTCTCGCTGCGCGCCTTGGACGCCGCCTCCTGCTCCGCCTTGGCGGCCTGCTGACGAGCCACGGCGGGCTGCTGCTGCAGCTTGCGATAGTCCGGGGAGGGCTCGCTGCGACTCACGGCGGTATCGCGCTGGACCGGCTTCTGGACGCGACCGTCGAGGCCGGCGGCGACCACGGTGACGCGCAGCTCGTCGGACATCTCCATGTCGATGGAGGTCCCCACCACGATGGTGGCGTCCTGGGAGGCGAACTCCTGGACGGTGGCCCCCACGTCGTTGAACTCGCCGATGGAGAGGTCGGGACCGGCGGTGATATTGACCAGGATGCCGCGGGCGCCATGCAGGTCGATATCCTCCAGCAGCGGGCTGCGAATCGCCTTCTCGGCGGCTTCCCGGGCGCGGTTTTCGCCGGTGGCGCCGCCGGTGCCCATCATCGCCATGCCCATCTCGGACATCACGGTGCGCACGTCGGCGAAGTCGACGTTGATGATACCGGGGCTGGTGATCAGCTCGGCGATCCCCTGCACGGCCCCCAGCAGGACGTCATTGGCGGCGCTGAAGGCGGTCAGCAGGCTGGCATTCTTGCCCAGCACCGAGAGCAGCTTCTCGTTGGGGATGGTGATCAGGGAGTCGACGTGCTCGGAGAGCTCCTTCATGCCCTCCTCGGCGGCGCGCATGCGCTTGGGCCCCTCGAAGGGGAAGGGCCGGGTCACCACCGCCACGGTGAGGATGCCCAGCTCCTTGGCCACCTGGGCCACCACGGGGGCGCCACCGGTGCCGGTACCACCGCCCATGCCGGCGGTGATAAACACCATGTCGGCACCGCCGAGCAGCTCGGCGATGCGCTCGCGATCCTCCATGGCGGCCTGGCGCCCCACCTCCGGGTTGGCACCGGCCCCGAGGCCCTTGGTGATCTCGCCACCCAGTTGCAGGACGGTCTTGGCGGCGACCCGCTTCAGGGCCTGGGCATCGGTATTGGCGCAGATAAACTCCACGCCCTCGATGCTGCTCTCCACCATATGGTTGACGGCATTACCACCGCCGCCGCCCACGCCGATCACCTTGATGACCGCGCTGCTTGAGGGCGCGTTATCTACCAACTCGAACATAAGCCCCGTCTCCTGGACCGCTCGCGGCCCTGTCAGAAATTTCCTTTGAACCAGCTCTTCAGTTTATTGAAAGCCAGCATGCCATCCTTGAGCCCACCACCAGAGGCGACCTCGCGCCTCGGCTGAGCCGGAACGGTGCGTCCCTCCCCCTGACGGCCATGCCCCTGCCGGGCTTCACGCATTCCGTAATGTAGCAAACCCACTCCGGTGGAATAAATCGGGTTGCGCACCACATCGGCGAGCCCCCGCACCATCTGCGGACAGGCGATGCGCACCGGCATGTGGAAGATCTCCTCCGCCAGTTCCACCACCCCTTCCATCCGCGAGGTTCCGCCGGTCAGGACCACCCCGGCGGCGACCAGGTCCTCGAAGCCGCTGCGCCGCAACTCGTCGCGAACCAGGGTAAAGAGCTCCTCGTAGCGCGGCTCCACCACCTCCGCCAGGGCCTGGCGGGAGAGGTCCCGGGCCGGCCGGTCGCCGACGCTGGGCACCTTGATCATTTCGTCCCCGGAGGCCAGCTGGGTCAAGGCACAGGCATACTTGACCTTGATCTCCTCGGCATGCTGGGTCGGGGTGCGCAGGGCCATGGCGATATCATTGGTGACCTGGTCGCCGGCGATGGGAATCACCGCGGTATGGCGAATGGCGCCCTCGGTAAAGACGGCGATATCGGTGGTGCCGCCGCCGATATCCACCATGCAGACGCCCAGCTCCCGCTCGTCCTCGGTGAGCACCGCCAGGCTGGAGGCGAGCTGCTCGAGGATCACCGCATCCACCTCGAGGCCGCAACGGCGCACGCACTTCTCGATGTTCTGCACCGCATTGAGCGCCGCCGTGACCAGGTGCACCCGGGCCTCCAGACGCACCCCGGACATGCCCAGCGGCTCGCGAATGCCCTCCTGGGTGTCGATGGCGAACTCCTGGGGCAACACGTGCAGCACCCGCTGCCCCTCGGAGATGGCCCGCGCCCGGGCCGAATCGATCACCCGGTCGATATCCGAGAGGGTCACCTCGCGCTCCTTGATGGCGACCACCCCGTCGGAATTCATGGAGCTGATATGGCTGCCCGCCACGCCCACATAAACGGAATGGATGTCGCAGCCGGCCATCAGCTCGGCCTCCTCGACGGCGCGCTGAATCGACTGAACGGTGGACTCGATATTGATCACCACCCCTTTCTTCATGCCATGGGAGGGGTGGGAGCCGATACCGGCGATTTCAATGCCGCCATCGTCGGTGGGTTGCCCCACGATCGCCACGACCTTGGATGTTCCGATATCCAGCCCGACTACCATATTGGAGGCATTGGGTTGTCCTGCCATAGGTCGTGATCACTCCTAGATTCTCGTCGGGGCACGTTGCCGTTTAAAACGGCCAATAAAGACTTGGCACCAATTATAGGAACAAGTGCGCACCCCGCACCAGCCTAACCGGAAAGCACAGGCCAGAATACGGAGAATTATCGTGAAAAGAAACTCCTCTGGCCCGAGAAATACGCGTAGTTTTACTCAGCCATTCGCCGGGACTTTCAGGCCCTCGGTGTCGCTTTCGCCATGCCAGGCCACGGCGATGCCGTTGGGATAACGCAGGTCAACATAACGGATATAGTCGGCCAGAGGCGCCAGTTCCCGCTCCCAGGCGGCGGCGAAACGGGCCAGGCGCGCCGGGCGGTCATTGCGCCCCAGCATCACCCAGAGGCCAGGGTCGAGCTGCAACCGCCAGGCGCCGCGCGCCTCCAGGCGCAGCTGGGTGACCTCCACGCCGAGCTCCGCCAGTGGCGCCTGCAGGCGGCGGTAATAGGCCAGTACCTCCGGGCCGCTGCCGGGCGGGCCGGCCAGGTCCGGCAGGCCCTCGGGTAACCCTTCGCCCTCGAAGTCGAAGGGCTCGCCGTCCTCGTCGAGCAGGAAATCATCATGCCAGCGGGCCACCGGACGCTGCTCGTCGAGGGAGAAGACCAGGCCATCCGGCCACTGGCGGCCGAGCCGCACCTCCGCCAGCCACCCCAGCTCCCGGGCGCGGCGGCGCAGTTCGCCGAGATCCACCGACAGCCAGCTCTCCCCGGCCACCAACGGCGCCAGCCGATCGCGCAGGTAGGCGGGACTGACATGCTGCAGCTGCCCCTCGATCACCACCCGGGTAATGGGGCGATCCAGCCACAGCCACAGCGCCCGCCCGCCGGCCACCAGCAGCACCAGCAACAGCAACAGGCCTAACAGGGATCCTCGCCGCATGCGCATGGTCGCCTAGGACGCCTCGGCGGTCGCCAGGATCGCCAGCACCAGGGCATCGAAATCGATGCCGGCATGGGCCGCGGCCTGGGGCACCAGGCTGTGATCGGTCATCCCCGGCACCGTATTGACTTCCAGCAGCCAGAAGCGCCCGTCGCCATCGCGCATCACGTCGATACGCCCCCAGCCGCGGCAGCCGATGGCCTCGAAGGCGGCGCGACACAGCGCCCCGAGCTCGGTTTCTTCCGCCGGGCTCAGGCCGCAGGGCAGGTGATAGCGGGTGTCGTTGGAGACGTACTTGGCCTCGTAGTCATAGAAGCCGCTGGGCACCTCGACACGAATCGCCGGCAGCACCCGGTCGCCGAGCAGCGAGACGGTATACTCCTCGCCGCGAATAAAGCGCTCGGCCATCACCTGGGCATCGAAACGCGCCGCTTCGTGATAGGCGGCGGCCAGGGACTCGGCGTCCTCGACGATGGTGATGCCGAGGGTCGATCCCTCGTGAACCGGCTTGACGATCAACGGCAGGCCGAGGCGGGCGCAGACCGCCTCCCAGTCCGCCCCCGCGCGCAGCAGCAGGCTCTCCGGGGTGGGCAGGTCCAGGGCCTGCCACACCTGCTTGGTGCGCTGCTTGTCCATGCCGAGCGCCGAAGCCAGCACGCCGCTGCCGGTGTAGGGAATCTTCAGCAGCTCCAGTGCCCCCTGCAGGGTGCCGTCTTCGCCGCCACGGCCGTGCAGGGCGATAAAGACCCGATCCGGGGCCAGGTGCTCCAGCCCTACCAGCCCCCCGTCGGCGGGATCATAGCCCCGGGCATCCACGCCGCTGCGGCGCAGGGCCTCGAGGACCGCCTTGCCGCTGACCAGGGAGACCTCCCGCTCGGCGGAATCGCCGCCATAGAGCACCACCACGCGACCATAGTCGCCCTGCTGCGCCTGTGTCATAGGCTCACCTCATCCAGCTGCAATCGGGCCTCGGCCAGGCGCTGGGCGATCCCGCCCACGTCGCCGGCCCCCTGGGTGATCAGAATATCGCCGGGGCGCAGCACCCGCGCCAGCAGCGCCGGCAGCTCCGCCTTGTCGGCCACGAAGAGCGGATCGACCGCGCCGCGCTGGCGGATCGACCCGGCCAGGGTCTTGCCCTCGGCCCCGGGGATCGGCGCCTCACCGGCGCCGTAGACGTCCAGCAGCAGCAGGGTATCGACCCCGGAGAGGACCCGCACGAAGTCCTCGTAGAGGTCCCGGGTACGGGTATAGCGATGGGGCTGATAGAGCATCACCAGGCGCCGCTCGGGCCAGCCCGCGCGCACCGCCCGGATCACCATCTCCACCTCCCGGGGATGGTGGCCGTAGTCGTCCACCAGCATCACCTCGCCCGCCCCCTCGGGGGCGGCGAAGTCGCCCTGTACCTGGAAGCGCCGCCCGACCCCGGCGAAGCCGGCCAGGCCGCTTACGATGGCCTGGTCGTCGACCCCGGCGTCGCTGGCCACGGCGATGGCCGCCAGGGCATTGAGGGCATTGTGCTCGCCGGGCATCGCCAGACGCACCGCCAGCGGCGCCAGGCCGTCCGGGCGCAGGGCGGTGAAGCGGATCTCGCCGGCCTCCTGGACGAAGTCGACGATGCGGTAGTCGGCGTCCTCGCTGAAGCCATAGGTGACGAACTGGCGATGCAGCCGCTCGCGCAGCTCGCGCACATTGGCGTCATCGATGCACAGCACCGCCAGCCCGTAGAAGGGCAGGTTGTGGAGAAACTCCACGAAGGTGGTCTTCAGCCGCTCGAAGTCCCCGCCATAGGTGCTCATATGGTCGGCATCGATATTGGTGACGATGGAGACCATGGGCTGCAGATGCAGGAAGGAGGCATCGGACTCGTCCGCCTCCGCCACCAGGTAGTCGCCCTCCCCCAGCCGCGCATTGGTGCCGGCGCTGGTCAGCTTGCCGCCGATCACGAAGGTGGGGTCGAGCCCGCCCTCGCCGAGCAGGGTGGCGGTCAGGCTGGTGGTGGTGGTCTTGCCATGGGTACCGGCCACGGCGATGCCATGACGGAAGCGCATCAGCTCGGCGAGCATCTCGGCGCGGCGCACCACCGGCACCCGGTGCGCCTGGGCCCAGGCGATCTCCGGGTTGCTGGCATCGATGGCGGTGGAGACCACCACCACGTCGGCGCCGGCCACATGGGCCTCGGCGTGGCCGATGGCCACCGCAATGCCACAACCACGCAAGTGGGCGACCACCGTGGATTCGCGGATATCCGAGCCACTGACCCGGTAGCCCTGATTGGCCAGCACCTCGGCGATGCCACACATGCCGGCGCCGCCGATACCGACGAAATGGATGCGGCGAATCCGGCGCATGCCCAGGCCGAGGCCCGGGCGGGGGGTGTTATTGCTCAAAACCTATCTCCATGCAGCCAGCCACCAGGCGATCGACGGCGTCCAGTTGGGCCTGGGCCCGGGCGCGGCTCGCCATGCTGGCTAGGGTAAGGGGATCCAAGAGGGCCGTGAGACGCTCGGCGAGATGCTCCGCGGTCAACTGCGCCTGGGGCGCGAGTTCCGCCGCCCCGGCCTCGACCAGGGCCCGGGCATTGGCGGTCTGGTGGTCGTCCACGGCGTGGGGAAAAGGCACGAAGAGCGCCGGCTTGGCGGCGGCGGCCAGCTCGCTGACGGTCAGGGCGCCGGCCCGGCACACCACCAGGTCGGCCCAGTCGTAGGCCGCGGCCATGTCATCGATAAAGTCGCTCACCTCGGCCTCGACGCCGGCCGCGGCGTAGGCGGCCCGGGTGGCCTCCTGCTTGTCGCGACCGGCCTGGTGACGCACCTCGGGACGACTCGCCTCGGACAGCCGCGCCAGGGCCGGGGGCAGGGTCTGGTTGAGGGCCTGGGCGCCCAGGGAGCCGCCCACCACCAGCAGGCGCAGGCGCCGCCCGACCATCGCCTCGGCGGCGCGGGGGCGCTCCCCCAGGGTGGCGATCTCGCCACGCACCGGGTTGCCGACCCGCTCGGCGCGCCCCGCCGGGAAGGCCTCGGGGAAGGCCGCATAGACCCGCCGCGCCAGCCGCGCCAGGGCCTTGTTGGTCAGCCCGGCCACGGCGTTCTGCTCGTGAATCACCAGGGGACGACGCATCAGCCAGGCGGCCAGGCCGCCGGGGCCACTGGCGAAGCCGCCGAGGCCCACCACCAGCTGAGGGTCGACCTCGGCGATCACCCGCCGGGCCTGCCAGACGGCACGCAGCAGCCGGAGCGGGGCCAGCAGCCAGCCGGCCAGGCCGTTGCCGCGCAGGCCGGCGACCTGGATACGGTGCAGGGGGACCCCCGCCTCGGGCACCAGGCGGTTCTCGATCCCTCGGGGGCTGCCCAGCCAGGCCACCTCGATGCCCCGGGCCGCCAGGCCACGGGCCAGGGAAAGGGCGGGAATCACATGGCCGCCGGTGCCGCCGGCCATGATCAGCACGCGGCGCGGGTTATCACTCACTACAGACTCCTCTTGCACTGCTCGCCGAATCTCGGGGGTCGAAGGCGTCGGCCCGGGTCATCACGGGGAGACACTCCCGGTGCGTTTCGCCGCGGGCCGCGCCGGGCGCAGGCGCCGCTGGAAACGCCGCGTCTCGAAATCGGCGCGCCAGACTAGGGCCACCATGGCGCCACACACCAGCAGGCTCGAGCCGCCATAACTGAGCAGCGGCAGGGTCAGCCCCTTGGTGGGCAGCATGCCGCTGCTGACGGCGATATTGATAAAGGCCTGGGCGCCGATTACGAAGGCGATACCGTAACTCAGATAGGCGGCGAAGGGCAGCCGCGCCAGCTCCGCCCGACGCCCCACCAGCAGGGCTCGCACCGTCAACAGCAGGAAGAGGCCGATCACCGTCAGCGCCCCCAGCAAGCCGAGCTCCTCGGCGAGCACGGCGAAGACGAAGTCGGTATGCGCCTCGGGCAGGTAGAAGAGCTTCTGGACGCTATTGCCGAGCCCCAGCCCCAGCCAGTGGCCGCGGCCGAAGGCGATCAGCGACTGGGTGAGCTGGTAGCCGCTGGCGAACTGGTCCGCCCAGGGGTCGGCGAAACTGGTCAGGCGCGCCACCCGGTACGGCTCGGCCACCGCCAGGTAGGCCCCGGCCAGGCCCACCAGCACCAGCAGCAGGCCGAAGCGCCACAGCGGCGCGCCGGCCATCAGCAGCATACCCATCATGCAGCCGCCGATCACCACCACGGCGCCGTAGTCGGGCTCGAGGATCAGCAGCCCCGCCGCCGCCAGCATGATCACCAGGGGCCGCAGGAAGGCGCCCCACTCCCGGCGCACCTGGGGCAGGAAGCGCTCCAGGTAGCCCGCCAGGTAGATGATCAGGCACAGCTTGGCCACCTCGGAGGCCTGCAGGTTGAGGGGCAGCCCGGGCAGGGCGATCCAGCGTCGACTGCCGTTGACCTCGCGGCCGATCAGCAGCACCAGCACCAGCAGGCCCAGCCCCACCACCAGCAGCAAGGGGCCATTGGCGCGCCACCAGGCCAGGGGCACGCAGGCCACCCCGGCCGATACCCCCAGCGTCAGCAGCACGAAGGCGCCGTGACGCAGGCTGAAATAGTAAGGGTTGCCGGTCAGGCTGGAGGCCACCCCGGTGGAGGCGGAGGTGACCATCACCCAACCGATCAGCAGCAGCGCCAGCGCCGCCACCAGCAGCCAGGGATCGAAGACCCGCCCCCCGCCCGGGGTCGCCGGGGCCCGTCGCCGCGGACTCATGAGGCGCCCTCCCGGTGCGCCAGGACCCAGCGCCGGAAGGCCTCGCCCCGGACCTGATAGTTGGCGAATTGGTCGAGGCTGGCGCAGGCCGGCGAGAGCAGCACGCAGTCCCCCGGCGCGGCGATGGCCGCCGCCCGCGCCAGGGCCTCCTCCAGGCCCGTCACCCGGGTCACCGGCAGATGCGCGCAGAGCGCCGCCTCGAGGCGCGCGGCATCGGCGCCGAATAGGATCGCCTCGCGGCCATGCCGCGCCAGGGGGGCGGCCAGGGGAGCGAAGTCGGCGCCCTTGCCGACGCCGCCGGCCAGCAGGATCAGGCGGCCCTCGAGGGTCGGGCCGAGCCCGGCGATGGCGGCCAGGGTCGCCCCCACATTGGTGCCCTTGGAGTCGTTGATCCAGGCCACCCCGCCCCACTCCGCCACCAGCTCGCCGCGATGGGGCAGCCCGCGGAAGGCGCGCAGGGCGGTCAGCATGGCATCCATGGGCAGGCCCAGGCGGTGCCCCATGGCCAGGGCCGCCAGGGCATTGGCCTGATTATGGCGGCCGCGCAGGCCCAGCTCGGCGCAGGGCAGCAGGGGCTCGTCGCCATGCATCAGCCAGTCGCCCGCGCCGCGGCCATCATCGTGACGGGCGATACCCCAGTCGTCGCCCTCGGGGCTCCCGGTGGTAAAGCGCGACAGGGTCGGCGGCGGCGCCTCGGGCCAGGTGGCGGAATCCTCGGCGTTGATCACCGCATGGGCGGCGCCGCGGAAGATATGCTGCTTGGCGGCGCGGTAGCCGGCCAGGTCGCCGTGGCGATCCAGGTGATCCTCGCAGAGATTGAGGAAGGCCGCCGTCTCGGCGCCGAGCCTGGGGGTGGTCTCGAGCTGGAAGCTGGAGAGCTCCAGCACGAAGAGCTCGGCGTCGGGCCGGTCGTGGAGCAGGTCCAGGGCCGGGGTGCCCAGGTTGCCGCCCACCGCTACCCGGCGCCCGGCGATGCGGGCCATCTCCCCCAGCAGGGTGGTCACGGTGGACTTGGCATTGGAACCGGTGATGGCGGCGATGGGCGCCCGGGCCTCGGCCACGAAGAGGGCGATCTCCCCCACCAGGCAGGGCTCGCCGGTGACGGGGTCGCGGCGCTCGGCGAGCCCCTCCAGGCCCGGGGTGGCGGGATCGACCCCGGGACTCAGCACCACCCGGGCCACCCGGGAGAGGTCCAGGTCGGTGAGCGGCCCGCAATGCACCGGCACCCCCGGATGGGCGGCGCGAAAGTCGTCCAGCCCCGGCGGTGCGGCGCGGGTATCGGCCATCACGAACGGCCGCCCCAGGCGGCTGAGATGGCGGGCGATGGCGCGGCCGGAAATGCCCAGCCCCACCACCAGCGTGGTTCCCGGCGCCACTTCGATCATCCACGACTCCTCGGCATCTCGCGCTCTGCTGTTATCGAATCTTCAGGGTCGCCAGACCCAGCAGCACCAGCACCACGGTGATGATCCAGAAGCGCACGATGACCCGCGGCTCCGGCCAGCCCTTGAGCTCGAAGTGGTGATGCAGGGGCGCCATGCGGAAGATGCGCCGCCCGGTGAGCTTGTAGGAGCCCACCTGGAGGATCACCGAGACGGTCTCCATGACGAAGACGCCGCCCATGATAAAGAGCACGATCTCCTGGCGCACGATCACCGCCACCACGCCCAGGGCCGCGCCCAGGGCCAGGGCCCCGACGTCGCCCATGAAGACCTGGGCCGGGTAGGTGTTGAACCACAGGAAACCGAGGCCGGCGCCGGCGATGGTGGCGCAGAAGACCGCCAGTTCCCCGGAACCGGGAATCATCGGAATCTGCAGGTACTCGGCGAACACCGTGTTACCGCTGGCGTAGGCGAACACCGCCAGGCCCATGGCCACCATCACGGTGGGCATGATCGCCAGGCCGTCGAGGCCATCGGTGAGGTTGACCGCATTGGAGCTGCCGACGATCACCAGGTAGGTGAGGACGACATAGAAGAGCCCCAGGGACAGCACCACGTCCTTGAACAGCGGCACGATCAGGCTGGTCTCGACGGGGCTGGCGGCGGTGACATAGAGCACCACGGCGGCGGTCAGGCCGATCAGCGACTGCCAGAAATACTTCCAGCGCGCCGGCAGGCCGCGGGGGTTCTTCTCCACCACCTTGCGGTAGTCGTCGACCCAGCCGATGGCGCCGAAGCCCAGGGTCACCGCCAGCACGATCCACACATAGTGGTTGCCGAGATCGGCCCACAGCAGGGTGCTGATGGCGATGGCCATCAGGATCATGGCCCCGCCCATGGTGGGGGTACCGGCCTTGGAGAGGTGGGACTGGGGGCCGTCGTCGCGCACCGCCTGCCCGATCTGGCGCTCCACCAGGCGGCGGATCATCCAGGGTCCCAGCCACAGGCACAGCAGCAGTGCCGTCAGGGTCCCCAGGATCATCCGCAGGGTCAGATAGTTAAAGACATTGAAGGCGCTGAACAGCGGCGCCAGAAGATCAGCCAGATATAGCAGCATGTGTCCTATTCACCTTGATGCCTCGCCGCGAGCGCCGTGACCAGGCGCTCCATGCCGGCACTGCGCGATCCTTTCACCAGCACGCTGGCTCCCGGCGGCAGATGGGTTTGGGCATGGCGCGCCAGCGCCTGCCAGTCGTCGAAATGCTCGCCCCCGGCACCGAAGGCCTCGGCCGCCGGGCGCGCCGCCTCGCCCAGGGTCAGCAGGCGCTGGATGCCCAGGGCCCGGGCGTGGCGCCCGACCCGGGCATGCAGCGCGGCCGAGGCCTCGCCCAGCTCGCCCATGGCGCCCAGCAGGCACCAGTGGGGGCCGGGCAGCTCGGCGAGCAGTCCCAGGGCCGCCTCCACCGCCCCGGGATTGGCGTTGTAGCTGTCATCGAGCAGCCGGCTGCCGCGGATCCCCGCCAGCGGCGTCAGGCGCCCCGCCAGGGGCCGGGCCGCCGCCAGGCGCGCCAGCAGCGTCGCCTCGTCGAGGCCCAGGGCCAGGGCCGCCGCCGCCGCGGCCAGGGCATTGGCCACGTTATGGCGGCCCAGCAGGGCCAGTTGCACCCGCCCCAGTTCGCGGCCGTCGCGGACCAGCGTGAAAGCATAGCGTCCGAGGGCATCGCAGACCAGCGCCCGGGCCTGCAGGCGGGCCGGCGACTCGCCCTCCCCCACCACGGCGAAGTCGAGGACCTCCCGGGGCCGGGCCAGGGCCCGCCACACCGGAAAGAAGCGGTCGTCGCGGTTGAGCACCGCCACCCCGTCGGCGGGCAGGGCGGCGAGGATCTCGCCCTTGGCCTGGGCGATCTGGCCGAGGCCGCCGAACTCCCCCACGTGGGCGCCGGTGACGTTGGTGATCACCGCCACCCGGGGCGCGGCCAGGGCCGCGGTCCAGGCGATCTCGCCGAGGTGATTGGCGCCCAGCTCGACCACCGCCCGGCGGTGCGCCGGGGTCAGCTCGAGCAGGGTCAGGGGGGCACCGAAGTCATTGTTGAGGTTGCCCCGGGTGGCCAGGGTGTCGGGGCCCAGCAGGGTCGCCAGCAGCTCCTTGACGCTGGTCTTGCCGCTGTTACCGGTGACCGCCACCAGGGGCCCATCCCAGGCCCGGCGCCGGGCCTGGCCGAGCAGCCCCAGGGCCAGGCGGGTATCGGCCACCGCCAGCTGCGGCAAGGGATCGTCCACGTCCCGGGAGACCACCGCCGCCACGGCCCCGGCCTCGCGCACCTGGGCCAGGAAGTCGTGGGCGTCGAAGCGCTCGCCGACCAGGGCCACGAAGAGGTCCCCCGGGGCCAGGCGACGGCTGTCGGTGACGATGCGCGCCACCGGGGTGTCGGGGGCCGCCACGCCTTCGATGCCCAGCGCCTGCGCCACCTCGCCCAGGGTCGCCAGGCCGCAGCTCGGGAGCGCGTCGCTCATGGCCGCGCCTCCAGGGCCGCCTCGGCGACCTCCCGATCGCAGAAGGGATGCCTGACGCCGGCGATCTCCTGATAGGTCTCGTGGCCTTTGCCGGCCAGCAGGATCACGTCCTCGGGGGCGGCCTGGGCGATCACCCAGGCGATGGCCTCGCCGCGCCCGGCCAGCTCATGAACGCGCTCGGCGGGGAAGTCGTCGAGGCCCTCGCGAATCGCGGCGCGGATCGCCGCCGGCGCCTCGCCACGGGGGTTATCGTCGGTAATCACCAGCCGATCGGCCCGGGCCGCGGCGGCGGCGCCCATCAGGGCGCGCTTGCCGGGGTCGCGGTCGCCGCCGCAGCCGAACAGGCACCACAGGCGCCCCTGGTCGCCCAGGTGGTCGCCCAGGGCCTGCAGGGCATTGTCCAGGGCGTCCGGGGTATGGGCATAGTCCACCACCACCCCGGGGCGGCCCGGGCGGCGCAGCAGTTGCATGCGCCCGGGCACCGGCGCCAGTTGACCGGCCGCTTCGCTCAGGGCGCTCAGCGACTCGCCCAGGCCGTGGAGCAGCGCCATGGCCTGCAGGACGTTATCGAGATTGAAGCGCCCCATCAGCGGCAGCTCCAGGACGAACTCCCCCTCGGGGCCCGCCACCAGGGCGCGCTGTCCCCGGGGATGGGGCTGCCAGTCGAGCACCCGCAGGGTGGTGGCCTCGTCGCGCCCGGTGGCCAGCACCCTCACCCCGCCCTGCTTGGGCACCCCGGCCAGCATCAGCCGCGCCAGGGGGTCGTCGGCGTTGACCACCGCCAGGGCCAGCTCGGGGCGCCGGAACAGCCGCGCCTTGGCGGCGGCATAGGCGGCCATGCTGCCGTGGTAGTCGAGGTGATCGCGGCTCAGGTTGGTAAAGGCCGCGGCCGTCACCCGGGTATCCTGGAGGCGGTCCTGCGCCAGGGCATGGGAGGAGACCTCCATCGCCACCCGCTGCGCCCCCGCCGCGACCAGCTCGCCGAGCTGCGCCTGCAGGGCCAGGGGCCCGGGGGTGGTCTGGCCGGCGTCGTGCAGGGTCCCGGGGCGGCCGTAGCCGAGGGTACCGATCATCCCGCAGGGGGTGCCCAGCGCCTCGCTGAGCAGGGCCACATAGTGGGTCACCGAGCTCTTGCCGTTGGTGCCGGTGACGCCGATCAGGGGCAGCTCGGCGGGGACATGGAACAGCGCCCGCCCCAGCTCGCCCTGCCGCGCCTTGAGGCCCGGCAGCGACACCACCCGGGGATCCTCGGGGGGCGTCATATCGGCGCCGGCCTCGGGCTGATGGCAGAGCACCAGGGCGGCCCCGGCGGCCAGCGCCGCCGGGATATGCTCGCGGCCGTCGTGCTGCACCCCGGGCAGGGCGACGAAGACATCGCCCGCGGTCAGGGCCCGGCTATCCAGCACCAGGCGGCGGGGCCCGGGGGCCAGGCTCAGGAGGCGCTCGGGCCAGAGGCGCGCCAGGCACGCCGTGAGGTGCTGACTCTCCACCTGCATAGTCTCTCCTCGTCGTGGGGCGGGGCTCATGGCTCGGCGTCCGGGGGTACGTCCAGCAGCCGCAGGGCGTTGCCGGTCACCCGGGAGAAGACCGGCGCGGCCACCGCGCCGCCATAGAAGTCACCGGCGCTGGGCTGATCGATCATCACCACGGTGACGATGCGCGGATCGGAGATCGGCGCCACCCCGGCGAAGACGCTGCGGTAGGCGTCCTCCCGATAGCCGCCGGCGCCGGTCTTGCGCACCGTGCCGGTCTTGCCACCGACCCGATAGCCCTCCACCTGGGCGCGACGCCCGCCGGAATAGGCGCCCACCGACGACTCCAGCAGCTCCAGCAGGGTATCGGCGACCTCGGGGTCGATGGCCGGCTCGCCGGCGGGGGGCTCATCCAGGCGCAGCAGCGAGGGCGGCAGGCGCACGCCGTCGTTGGCGATGGCGGTATAGGCACTGGCCAGTTGCAGGGCGGAGGTCGAGAGGCCATAGCCATAGGCCAGCGCCGCCCGCTCGCTGCGCGACCAGCGCACCGGCGCCGGCAGGCGCCCGGTGGCCTCGCCGGGGAAACCGGTCTCGGGGCTCTGCCCGAGCCCCAGGCGGCGATACTGATCGGCGATGGCCTCGGGCTCGAGCTCCAGGGCCAGCCGCGACATGCCGATATTGGAGGATTTCTCGAGGATACCGGAGAGGTCCAGCTCGCCGTAGTTGCGGATATCGCGGATGGTGAAGCGGTCGATGCGCATCCAGCCGGGGGAGGTATCCACCACGGTATCCCGGGTCACCTCGCCGCTGGAGAGTATCGCCGCCATGGCCAGGGGCTTCATCACCGAGCCCGGCTCGAAGACATCGACGATGGCCTGGTTGCGCAGCCCCCGGGGGTCGAGGCCGGCGCGATTGTTGGGGTTGTAGGAGGGCTGATTGGCCATCGCCAGCACCTCGCCGGTGCGGGCGTCGAGCATCACCAGCACGCCCCCTTGCGCCTCGTGCTCGGCCACCGCCGCCTTGAGTTCGCGATAGGCCATGTACTGCAGGCGCTGATCGATGGACAGCGCCAGGGTGCCGCCGGGGCGCTGCTCGCGCAGCAGCGCCAGGTCGCGCACCAGGCGCCCGCGGCGATCCTTGAGCACGCGGCGCTGCCCCGGGGTGCCGGTGAGGTAGCCGTTGAAGGCCAGCTCCACCCCTTCCTGCCCGTGGTCATCGACGTCGGTGACGCCGACCAGTTGCGCGGCCACCTCGCCGGCCGGGTAGTAGCGCTTGTACTCGTCGCGGCCATAGACCCCGGGCACCTCCAGGTCGAGGATGCGCTGGGCCTCGGCCGGGGTCACCTGGCGGCGCAGGTACATGAACTCGCGACTGGCGTAGCGCTCGAGGCGCTCGTCCAGGGCATCGGGTTCCCAGCCCAGGGCGCGGGCCAGGCCGAGGCGCTGGATGGGGTCCTCGGGCAGTTCCTGGGGGTTGGCCCAGAGGCTGACCACCGGGGTCGAGATGGCCAGGGGCTCGCCATGCCGGTCGGTGATCATGCCGCGGTGGGCGGGAATCGGCTCCACCCGCAGGGTGCGGGCATCGCCCTGATTCTGCAGGAAGTGGCGGTCGAGGACCTGGAGGTAGACCACGCGACCGGCCAGCAGCGCCATGGCCAGCAACACCAGCCCCAGCACCAGCAGGAAGCGCCCCCCGGCCAGGGGCTGGGACTGGGCGCGACGGCGCCGGCTGGCGGCATCCTGGGCGGCACCACTCATGGTCGGATCACCTCCGCTTCATGAACATCCGGCAGGCGCATCTCCAGACGCTCCACCGCCAGGCGTTCGATCCGCGCCGGCGACGACCAGGCGCTCTCCTCCAGCAGCAGCTGGCCCCACTCGGTCTGCAGCTGGTTATGCTCGCGCTCCAGGCGCTGCAGGCGGGCGTACTGCTCGCGGGTCAGGTGACTGGAAGCGATCACCGCCACGGCGCTGATCAGGGTGATCGCCACCAGGGCGGCCACCAACAGCAGGCCGGCACCGAGCTTCAGGCGCCTCAAGCGAACCAGCGTGATTCGTCCCTGAAGCATGCCGCCCTACCTCAGCTTGCGCGCCACCCGCATCACCGCACTGCGGGCCCGGGGGTTCTCGGCCACCTCGGCGTCGCCGGGGCGCCGGGCCTTGCCCAGGGCCTCGAGGCGACGATTGAGCTGGTCCTCGCGCAGGGGGATGCCCCGCGGCAGGTGCGTATCGCCGCGGGCCTGGTCGCGGATAAAGCGCTTGACCCGGCGATCCTCCAGGGAGTGGAAGCTGATCACCACCAGGTGCCCGCCCGGGGCCAGGGCCTCCAGGGCCGCCTCGAGGGCGGCATCGAGCTGCTCCAGCTCGCCGTTGACCTGAATACGCAGGGCCTGGAAGGCTCGGGTGGCGGGATGCTTGCCCTTTTCCCAGGCGGGATGGGCGGTCTTGATCACCTCGGCCAGGTCCTGAGTGCGGGTGAAGGGGCGTTCGCCGCGACGGGCGACGATGGCCCGAGCCAGGCGGCGGGCGTAGCGCTCCTCGCCATGGCTCTTGAAGACGCGGGCGATCTCGTCCTCCTTGACCCGCGCCAGCCACTCGGCGGCGCTTTCGCCCTGGGTCGGGTCCATGCGCATGTCCAGGGGGCCGTCGCGAAGGAAGCTGAAGCCCCGCTCGGGATCATCCAGCTGCGGCGAAGAGACGCCGATATCGAGCAGGATGCCGGCGAGGCGACCGTGCAGGCCGTGGGCCTCGGCGAACTCGCCCAGGCGGGAGAACTCGCCCGGCTGCATGGTGAAACGAGGGTCCTCGATGCGTTTCGCTTCGGCGATCGCCTGGGGGTCTCGATCCACGCCCAGCAGGCGCCCCTCCGGGGCCAGGCGCGCGAGGATCGCTCGCGAATGCCCGCCACGCCCGAAGGTTCCGTCCAGATAGGCCCCCCGGGGGTCGTGGACCAGGGCCTCGACGGCGCCATCGAGCAGGACGCTGGCGTGCTGAAAGGAGGGCGCGTGGGTCTCGGGTGAGGACATGGAATTCCGCTATGGTGCCGAGCCACGGCGAACCGCGGCGGGGGAAGAAATGGGAGGGAGTCGGCCATTAAGCCGGGTTCTGTCGTGGACAGCCATTCATCTAGGGGACGCGTCGCCACGCCCCTCAAGCAACCTACCCGAACCCAACGCGGGCCACGCCAAGGGGTTCCTATTTGGTCTTGCTCCGGGTGGGGTTTACCGTGCCACGCACTGTTACCAGGCGCGCGGTGCGCTCTTACCGCACCCTTTCACCCTTACCGGCTTCCCGAGGGAAGCTTAGGCGGTCTACTCTCTGCTGCACTAGCCGTCGGCTCGCGCCGCCCAGGCGTTACCTGGCACCCTGCCCTATGGAGCCCGGACTTTCCTCCCCCGACCCAAGGCCGGCGGCGACTGTCTTGGCCGACTCCCAAGCGGGCAAGGATACCAGCGCGCCGCCGCCCCCACAACCGGCGCCGCCCCGTCCTCGACCGCGCCGGTGGCGCGGCGGCAGGTTATCACTTCGCCGCGGGATTTCGGCTACGCCTGGGCGTCCTTGAGCGCCTGGGCCTGGGCATACCACTGCTTCTTGGCGCCCCCCAGCACCCGGGCGGTCACCGCGGCGCTCTGCTTGACGCCCACCCCCTCGGCCAGCAGCGCCGCCAGCAGCGCCTCGCCCTCGAGCGTCACCGCCTCGGCCTCCCGGGGCGGTGCCCCGGCCACCATCACCACGAACTCGCCGCGGGCCTGGTCCGGGTCCGCCGCCAGGGTCTCGAGCAGCGTCGCGGCCGAGCCTTCGAGGAAGGTCTCGAAGGTCTTGGTCAGCTCCCGGGCCAGCACCAGGTGGCGCTCGCCGAAACAGCTGGCGATATCCGCCAGGGTATCGCGGATGCGGTGGGGCGACTCATAGAAGACCAGGGTCTCGTCGCGGGCCACCAGGGAGTCCAGGCGCGCCCGTCGGGCACCGCCCTTGGCCGGCAGGAAGCCGCGGAACAGGAAGCGGTCGGTGGGCAGCCCCGCCGCGGAGAGCGCCGCCACCAGGGCACAGGGACCCGGCACCGGCACCACCCGATGCCCCAGGCGCCGCAGTTCACGCACCAGCACGAAGCCGGGGTCGCAGATCAGGGGGGTACCGGCGTCGCTGATCAGGGCCACGTCCTCGCCGGCCGCCAGGTGGGCGGCGATACGCGTGACCCGGCTCGCCTCGTTATGCTCGTGCAGCGACAGCAGGGGCCGCTCGACACCCAGGTGGCGCAGCAGGCGCCCGCTGTGACGGGTATCCTCGGCGGCCACCAGGGCCGCCTCGGCGAGCACCCGGGCGGCCCGCGGCGAGAGGTCCTCGAGGTTACCAATCGGCGTGGCGACCACGTACAATGCGCCATAAGCTGAATCCATGGTTCGGCTTCCATTAGTTCAATGATCGGACAAGGAAAAGGGTTCTATGGACACGTCGCGACGCGGCTGGCTGATCGCCGCCCTCCTCGCTCTTCTGCTGGCCGGCTGCGCGGCACCGCCGGCGATGGTGGAGCGCTTCATCGAGCGGGAGCCCGGCGAGCTGCTCGCCCGAGCCGAACAGCAGGCCCCCGACGAGGCGGCCCGCTCTCGCCTCGAGGCGGCCGACATCCTAGCACGCCGCGGCGACGCGACCCAGGCACTGGACGTGGCCTCGCGCCTCGATGACCGGCGCCTGCCCCCCGAGGCACGGGTTCGCTGGGCCCTGCTGCTCTCCTCCCTGGGCATCCAGCTGGATGACCCCAACGGCGTCCTGCAGGCGGCCCAGGCCCTGGAGGCGAACCTGCCCTTCGACCGCGAGCAGCGCCTCACCCTGCGCCGGCGCCAGGGCCAGGCCCTGGCCGACCTCGGCGAGCACGCCGCCGCCGCCGAGGCGCTGCTCGAGGTGCAGGCCGAGACCGACGATGCCGGACTCAATGACACCCTCTGGTCGCTGCTGGTACGCCTCGACGAGCCCACCCTGGCGAGGCTCGGCGAGGACCCCTTGCGGCGGGGCTGGCGGGAGCTGGTGGCCGTGCAGCGCGGCAGTGGCGGCGACATCGAGCGCCTCTTCGAACGCCTGGATGCCTGGCGAGGCCGGCATAGCGGCCACCCGGCGGCACGCAGCCTGCCCGGCGACCTGATCGCCCTGCGCGACCTGCGCGGCCGCGAGGTGAGCCATCTCGCCGTGCTGCTGCCGGAATCCGGCCCCCTGGCCAACCTGGCCCGGGAGATCCGCCGCGGCCTGGAGGTTCGCCAGCGGGAGGCGGAACGGCAGGGCATTCGCGTGCCCCGCCTGAGCTTCCTCGACAGCAGCCGCGGCGACCTGGATGCCCTCTATGCCGCCGCCACCATGGCCGGCGCCCAGGCGGTGATCGGCCCCCTGGACAAGAATCGGGTGACCCGCCTGGAGGGGCGCGACAGCGTCCCGCTGCCCACCCTGGCCCTGAACTATGGCAATAATGCCGAGAACCGCGCCGCCAACCTCTTCCAGTACGGCCTCTCCGCCGAGGACGAGGCACGCCAGGTGGCCCGCCGCGCCCATGGCGATGGCCATCGCCGCGCCGCCATGCTGTTCCCCGGCAACGAGTGGGGCCAGCGGGTCGCCCGCGCCTTCGAACGGGAGTGGCAGGCCCTCGGCGGCGAGCTCGCCCAGCGCGTCGGCTACAACCCCAACGCCCCCGCCACCGACGCCGCGCGACGCGCCGCCGCCGGTCGCCCGGACATGCTGTTCCTGCTGGCGATCCCCGGCTATGCGCGACAGGTCCCCCCCAACCTGGAATTCATCGGCGTCGACGACCTGCCCATCTACGGCACCTCCCAGCTCTACGAGGGCCGCCCCCAGCCGCGCCTCGATCACGACCTCAATGGCGTGCTCTTCGTGGAGATTCCCTGGTTGATTCCCGATGCCGCCGTGGGCGGCGAGGCGGCCCTGCCCTTCCGCGACAGCTACCAGCGGCTGCGCGAGAGCGACGACCCGGGCCTGCTGAAGCTGGGCGCCATGGGCGTGGATGCCTTCGAGCTGGGGCGTCGCCTGCCGCAACTGCAGGTGCTCGGCAGCACCGAGATCCAGGGCGCCACCGGCACCCTGCGTCCGACGACCGACGGGCGCATCCAGCGCGAGCTGCCCTGGGCGCGCTTCGAGGACGGCGTGCCCCAACTGCCACTGCTCAACCGCTTCGACGATGGCCGGGCCCGCTGACGCCCGCGCCCGTGGCGCCGCCGTCGAGGCCGCCGCCGAGGCCTGGCTGGTCGAGCGCGGCCTGACCCGGGTGGCGCGCAATCAGCACGCCAAGGGCGGCGAGCTCGACCTGGTGATGCATGACGGCGCCACCCTGGTGTTCGTCGAGGTCAAGCATCGCCGCGACTGCCGCCACGGCCACCCCCTGGAAAGCGTCACCCCCACCAAGCAGCGTCGCCTGATTCGGGCGGCGCATTTTTATCTCCAACGCAACCGGCTATCATGTCCCTGCCGCTTCGATGTGGTGGCCGTCACCGGCCAGCCTCCGCACCTGGAGTTCCACTGGGTGCGCGCCGCCTTCGAAGCGTTCTGACCGCCAAAGGACCCGGAAGATGGATTTGCAGACGCGCATTCTCGGCCACTTCAACGCCAGCATCGACACCAAGACCTACGCCAGCGAGGTGCTGCCGCCCTTTATCGAGGTGGCCAGCCAGATGATGGTGCAGTGCCTGGTCAACGAGGGGAAAATCCTGGCCTGCGGCAATGGCGGCAGCGCCGGCGATAGCCAGCACTTCTCCTCGGAACTGCTCAACCGTTTCGAACGCGAGCGCCCCAGCCTGCCCGCCCTGGCCCTGACCACCGATACCTCGACCCTGACCTCGATCGCCAATGACTACAGCTACAACGAGGTCTTCTCCAAGCAGGTACGCGCCCTGGGCCAGCCCGGCGACATCCTGCTGGCGATCTCCACCAGCGGCAACTCCGCCAACGTCATCCAGGCCATCCAGGCCGCCCACGATCGCGACATGACGGTGGTCGCCCTGACCGGCCGCGACGGCGGCGACATGGCCTCCCTGCTGGGCCAGGACGATTGCGAGATTCGCGTGCCCGCCACCTCGACCGCGCGCATCCAGGAGGTGCACCTGCTGGTGATCCACTGCCTGTGCGACCTGATCGACGAACAACTCTTCGGCAGCAGCGAGGCCTGACCATGCGCCACCCTCTCGTGACATCCCTGCTGATCGTCGCCGCCCTCGGCCTGTCCGGCTGCGCCGTCAACTCCTCGGGCGAGAACTACAGTCAGCGCACCCTGGGCGCCCAGGTGGAAGACCAGAGTATCGAGCTCAAGGTCAAGGGCGACCTGGAGCGCGCCGACGCTCGCTTCCGCGATGCCCGGGTCATGATCGATAGCTACAACGGCATCGTGTTGCTCACCGGCCAGGTGCCCAGCCAGGAACTTCAGGCCCGTGCCACCGAGATCGCCAGCCGGGTGCGTCAGGTGCGTCAGGTGCACAACGAGCTGGCGGTGGCCGCCAACCTGCCGCTCTCCCAGCGCGCCACCGATACCTGGCTGACCACCCGGGTCCGCGCCCATCTGGTGGCCGACGCCAGCATCGATGCGGCGCGCCTGAAGGTGATCACCGAGAATGCCAGCGTCTACCTGATGGGCCTGGTCACCCGCGCCGAGGCCGAGCGCATCGTCGCCTCGGTGGCCGAAGTGCCCGGCATCCAGCGCATCGTCAAGGCCTTCGAGTATCTCGACTGATTGCTCCGCAGGCACAACGATACGACAACGGCGGCCCGCAGGCCGCCGTTGTCGTTTTATCCCCTCGTCGCGAGACGCCTGGCGCTACTTGACCACCCGCAGGCTGGGGCGCCCCTTCTTGGGAGCGGGCCGCTCCTCGCTCGCCGCCTCGTCCGAGGCGTCGGCGTCGCTCTCCACCCCGCTGAGGGCGGGCCCGGCGACATCGTCATCGGATTCCTCCAGCGCGGCGCCATCGTCGAAGCCGGGCATCACCGGCTCGTGGCCGAAGACCATGCCGACGCCATTCTCGCGAGCATAGAGGGCCACCAGGGCCTCGCCGGGCACCATCACCTGCATGGGCTGACCGCCGAAGCGCGCCCCGAAGGTGATGGCTTCGTTGCCCAGCTCCAGGTCACGCACCGCCGTGGGGGCGATATTCAGCACGATCTGGCCGTTCTGCACGAACTGGGTCGGCACCACCACGCCGGGGCGCTCGGCGTCCACCACGATATAGGGAGTCTGGTCGTTATCCAGCAGCCACTCGTACAGGGCCCTGGCCAGATAGGGACGGCTCGATAGCATCTCTGCCCTCCTCGTCGTCTCGATCGCGTCGGCGGGATCACCGCCGACGCGCAAAGTGAATGGCCGAGCGCCGCCTCAGGGGCGCATCTCCTTCTCGGCCTCGGTCAGCGAGGCCTGGAAGGCGTCACGCTCGAAGACCCGCTGCATATAGCCCAGCAGCGGCTTGACCTGCTTCTCCGGCAGCTCGATGCCCAGCGCCGGCAGGCGCCACAGCAGCGGAGCCAGGCAGCAGTCCACCAGCGAGAACTCCTCGCTCATGAAGTAAGGCATGTCCTCGAAGATCGGCGAGATCCCCACCAGGCTCTCGCGCAGCTCCTTGCGCGCCTTCTCGGCATCCTTCTTGGCACCATCGAGAATCTGCTCCACCAGCGGGCACCACTCCCGCTCGATACGGTGCATCCACAGGCGACTCTGGGCCCTGGCCACCGGATAGACCGGCAGCAACGGCGGATGCGGGAAGCGCTCGTCCAGGTATTCCATCATCACCTTGGATTCGTAGAGCACCAGATCGCGATCCAGCAGGGTCGGCACGCTGTTGTAGGGGTTGAGATCCGCCAGCTCCTCGGGATGCTTCTCCTCGGAGACCTCCAGGATATCGACGGCCACCCCCTTCTCCGCCAGCACGATACGAACCCGATGACTGAAGTGATCATCGCTACCGGAATAGAAGGTCATCGACGACCGCTTGGCCACTACACCCATGAAACAATCCTCGCATCAGTTCGAGCCAAGATGATAACACGCTCATCCTGGCGTGAGACGCACCCTCGGTGCATTCGACACGGCACCCCGGGCACTCGAAGCCCCGCCCTTGCATCGACGCTTGGCGATTCGACGCAAAGGGGGCGCATGACCCGGTCATGCGCCCCCGCACCGAACGGCCTGCCGATCAGTGAATGTCGCGCCAGTACTCGCGCTTGAGCAGGTAGGCGATGACGCCGAAGATAAAGATGAAGATCAATACCTTCGGGCCCAGCGCCTGGGCCTGGAGCTTGGAGGGCTCACCCACATAGGCGAGGAAGTTGGTCAGGTCATAGACCGCCTCCTCGAACTCCTCGGGCTCCATGGCCCCGGGGCGAGTCACCTGCAGCACCTCGCAGGACTGGTACTTGCCGGTCAGCGGATCGAGCTCGGCATGGCCGTGGGGACGATCGCTCTCGGCACACACCATCTCCTGCACCCCCTGCAGCGGCTCCAGCACATTGGGCATGGCCACCAGCTCGAAGACCGCATTGTTCACCCCGGTGGGGCGGCTCGGGTCCTTGTAGAAGCTGAGCAGGTAGGAGTAGATCCAGTCGGTACCGCGCAGGCGCGCCTCCAGGGTCAGGTCGGGCGCCGCGGCACCGAACCAGTTCTCGGCATCCTCGGCGGCCATGGCGTTATGCATCTGGTCATTGAAGGCCAGATCGGAGGAGAAGATCAGGTTCTCCTCGACCAGATCCTGGGGCATGCCCAGGTCCTCGGCGGCACGAGCGAAACGCTGATGCTCCAGGCTGTGGCAGCCCATGCAGTAGTTGGTGAACAGCTGCATGCCCCGCTGCAGGGAGGCCTGATCCTGAAGATCGGGAGTCATCGAGTAGGGCACGGCGGCGCCCCCCGCCGCCAGTGCCGTGAAAGGCACCAGCGCGAACAGCAGTGCGAAGAGTTGCTTTTTCATTAGCCAGTCACCCTCTCCGGAACGGGTTTGGTCTTCTCCAGCTTGGTGTAGATCGGCATCAGCAGGAAGAAGGCAAAGTAGATCGCGGTACACACCTGGGACACCAGGGTACGCACCGGGGTCGCCGGCAGCACGCCGAGCACGCCGAGGATCACGAAGCTGATGGCGAAGAGCGCCAGCATCACCTTGGAGATCCAGCCCTTGTAGCGCATCGAAAGCACCGGGCTACGGTCGAGCCAGGGCAGCACGAAGAGGATCGCGATCGCCCCGCCCATGACCACGACGCCGAGGAACTTGGCATCCAGGCCGAACAGCGAGAAGGTAATGGCCCGCAGCATGGCGTAGAAGGGCGTGAAGTACCAGACCGGTGCGATATGATCCGGGGTCTTCAGCGGGTTGGCCGGCTCGAAGTTGGGCCGCTCGATAAAGTAGCCACCGCCCTCGGGGAAGTAGAAGATCACCACGCAGAAGACGAACAGGAAGACCGCCACACCGACGATGTCCTTGACGGTGTAGTAGGGGTGGAAGGGAATCCCGTCCAGCGGCTTGCCGGTCTCGTCCTTCTTCTCCTTGATATTGATGCCGTCCGGGTTGTTGGAGCCGACCTCGTGCAGGGCGATGATATGCAGCACCACCAGCGCCAGGATCACGATGGGCAGGGCCACCACATGCAGGGCGAAGAAGCGGTTCAGGGTGATGCCGGAGATCAGGAAGTCACCGCGCACCCACTGGGCCAGGTCGGGACCGATCGCCGGAATCGCCGAGAACAGCGAGATGATCACCTGGGCACCCCAGTAGGACATCTGTCCCCAGGGCAGCAGATAACCCATGAAGGCTTCCGCCATCAGCAGCAGGTAGATGGTCATGCCGAAGATCCACACCAGCTCGCGGGGCGCCCGGTAGGAGCCGTAGAGCAGGCCACGGAACATATGCAGGTAGACCACCACGAAGAAGGCCGAGGCCCCGGTGGAGTGCATATAGCGAATCAACCACCCCCACTCCACGTCGCGCATGATGTACTCGACGGAGGCGAAGGCACCCTCGGCGGAGGGGTTGAAGCTCATGGTCAGCCAGACGCCGGTGAGGATCTGGTTGACCAGTACCAGCAGCGCCAGGGAACCGAAGAAATACCAGAAGTTGAAGTTCTTCGGGGCGTAGTACTTGGAGAGATGCTCCTGCCACATCTGGGTGGCCGGGAAGCGATCGTCGATCCAGCGCATGATGCCGCTGTCGGCCTTGGCGCGATTCGGGTTACCCATCAGGCGGCCTCCTCATCTTCACCGACCACGACGATCTCGTCGCTATCGAAACGGTAGGGGGGCACCTCGAGGTTGATGGGTGCCGGCACATTGGCGAAGACGCGACCCGCCAGGTCGAAGCGTGAACCGTGGCAGGGACAGAAGTAGCCACCCGGCCAGCTGTCACCCCCCAGGTCGGCGGCACCGGGCTCGGGCCGGAAGGTCGGCGAGCAGCCCAGGTGAGTACAGATGCCCACCAGCACGCCGATCTCGGGACGCAGCGAACGCAGCTGCCCGCTGACATAGGCCGGCTGCTGCGGCACCGTCGACTCCGGGTCGGAGAGGCGCGAGGGGTCGATGCTCTGGGTACGCTCGATCATCTCCGCGGTGCGGTGCACGATCCATACCGGCTTGCCCCGCCACTCGACGGTCATCTGCTGCCCCGGCTCGAGCTTGGAGATATCCGCACTGACCGGGGCACCCGCCGCCCTCGCCCTGGCACTGGGCTGCCAGGAAGCCACAAAGGGAACCGCAACCCCGACGGCGCCCACCGCACCCACTACGGTGGTAGCACCCACGAGGAAACGGCGCCGCCCTTTGTTTACGCCGTTATCTGCCATCTTCAGGTTTCTCCCATCAACTTACCCGTTGTCGTTTCGCGGAACCGCGATCCGCAGCCACGGATACAAATGCGCACTATGGTAAAAAAATGCCTGCCGGAACACAACAATAAGCAGGCCCTGACCTAAGTGGAAGGCTGATATAAGTCATTGTCATATCATAAAAAAACGCCCAGACCCGCGAGGGTCTGAGCGCTCTTGACAGTCTCGAAGCGGGATTAACGCTTGGAGAACTGCGGACGACGACGCGCCTTGCGCAGGCCGACCTTCTTACGCTCGACCTGACGCGCATCACGGGTCACGTAACCGGCGGCACGCAGCGGCTTGCGGAATTCTTCGTTGTACTCGATCAGGGCACGGGTGATGCCGTGACGAATCGCGCCCGCCTGGGCGGAACCGCCGCCACCCTGAACGGTGACATAGATGTCGAACTGACCGGTGGTCTCGGTCAGCTCCAGGGGCTGACGCACCACCATACGACCGGTGACGCGACCAAAATACTCGTCCAGATCACGGTTGTTGACGGTGATCTTGCCGGTGCCCGGCTTGACGAAGACGCGCGCGGTAGAGGTCTTGCGGCGCCCGGTACCATAATACTGCTGTGACATGGCGAATTATCCCTCAGATGTTCAGTTCTTGCGGCTGCTGAGCGGCATGCGGATGCTCGGCACCGGCATAGACCTTGAGCTTGGTGTACATGGCGCGACCCAGCGGCCCCTTGGGCAGCATGCCCTTGACGGCCTTCTCGATGATGCGCTCGGGAGCGTGATCGATCAGCTTCTCGAAGGTCATGGAACGCAGACCACCCGGGTAACCGGTATGACGATAGTAGGTCTTGTCCTGGGCCTTGTTGCCGGTCACCTTCACCTTCTCGGCGTTGATCACGACGATGTAGTCGCCGGTATCCACGTGGGGGGTGTACTCGGGCTTGTGCTTGCCACGCAGGCGGCGAGCGATTTCGGTAGCCAGACGACCGAGCGTCTTGTCCGCGGCGTCGACGACATACCAGTCGCGCTGCACGGACTGCGGCTTAGCAGTGAACGTCTTCATGGATGAATCACCAAAAGTCGAAATTTGGGTCTTGCGGGCCGGGCCCACGCGACCATCCCTATTTTTCTTGGTTGCCAGGGCCTGGGCCATGGCAACGTTCGAGCGAGGGCGCATTCTACACGACCCGCCCCCACCGGGGCAATCACCCGCCGACACGAGTCGGCTCAGGGCTTATGCGGCAGCGCCAGGTACTCGTGGGACTGCATCTCCTGGAGCCGCGACAGGGTACGGTCGAACTCGAAGGAGAGACTGCCCTCGGTGTACAGCCGCTCGGCCGCCACTTCCGCCGACATCAGCAGCTTGACGCCGCGATCGTAGAACTCGTCGACCATATTGATAAAGCGTCGCGCCTGATCGTCGCTGCCGCGCCCCATCTGCGGCACATTGGAGACCAGCACCGTGTGGTACTCCCGGGCCAGTTCGATATAGTCGTTCTGGCTGCGCGGCCCGTCACACAGCTCGCGGAACTCGAACCACACCACGTCGTCATGGTGGCGACGCGCCTTGAGCACGCGCCGATTGATCTCGATGGGCACCCCGACCTCCCCCGCCTGGCCGGCGATCTCGCGAAAACTTCGGGAAAGCTCCGCCTCGGCGGCGTCGTCCAGGGGCGCATGGAAGATCTCGGCCCGCTCCAGGGCCCGCAACCGGTAATCGATGCCGGAGTCCACGTTGACCACCTCGCAATGACGCTCCAGCAGGTCGATGGCCGGCAGGAAGCGCGCCCGCTGCAGGCCATCCTTGTAGAGCTCCGCGGGCACGATATTGGAGGTGGTCACCAGCACCACGCCGCGCTCGAAGAGCGCCTCGAGCAGGTTGGCCAGGATCATCGCATCGGTGATGTCCTTGACGAAGAACTCGTCGAAGCAGATCACCCGCGCCTCGGCGGCAAACTTGGTGGCGATCAGGGTCAGGGGGTTCTTCTCGCCCTTGTAGTGCTCCAGCTCGTTGTGCACCCGCTGCATGAAGCGGTGGAAATGGGTACGCATCTTCTCCGGGAAGGGCAGCGACTCGTAGAAGGTATCCACCAGGTAGGTCTTGCCGCGACCGACGCCCCCCCAGAAGTAGAGCCCCATGATCGCCGGTGGCCGGGGCGCCGCGTCACTCTTCTTCTTGCCGAACAGGCCGGCCACCCGCGACTTCAGGCCCTTGCCGGGCACGCCCGCCTTGGCCGGCGCCGGTCGCCGGACCAGGTCGTCGTAGAGTCGCTGCAGGTGGGCCACCGCCTGCTCCTGGGCGGCATCGTACTGGAAACCGTCGCGCTCCAGGTCGGCACGGTAGCGAGCCATGGGGCCCGCGGCGGGGGTGGCAGGGGAAGTCATTGTCGCGCACATCAGCGTCTTGGCTACCTCGGACTCGGGGCTTCGGGGCGCTATTATACGCAGGCGCCGACGGATTCCCATGCGTCGGCGGTCGCATTGACCCGGCCCTCGGAGTGCCTCGTATAATGACGTGGGCGTGATGCCAACCGCCAGGAGCCGCCTGGCTGATAAAGAATTTCAAGGGGAACACCGTGTACGAGAGCAATATCGACTGGATCCTGGCCATCGCCAGCGGCCTTGCCGGCATCGGCATCGGCGCCCTCGGCTACCATCTGCTCAACGCCAACGTGGCCCGCAATCAGAAGGTGCGCCAGCGCCTGGCCGAGAGCGAGCTGGAGCTGACCCAGGTCAAGGACTCGCTGAACGATCACTTCGCCCGGGCCTCCGACCTGCTGCAGGGCATCCAGCGCCAGAGCCAGGAACTGCAGCAGCAGCTCGCCCAGAGCGCCGAGCGCTTCTGCGATGATGACCAACTGAAGCGTCGCCTCAAGGGCAGCGACGAGAACGTCGAGACCGGCGACGACGCCGAGGGCACCGCCCCGCCCCGGGACTATGCCGACGGCACCCATGGCACCCTCTCGGAAGATTTCGGCCTGCGCCGCGCCCCCGAAGAGGCCGAGACGGCCTCCGCCACGGCCCAGCCGCCGCGCTACTGAATCCCACCCAGAGCAATCAAACAGCGGGGCCAGGCAACTGCCTGGCCCCGCTGTTTGTGTTTGCGAACCGCAGCCGCCATTTAAGCGGGATTATCGATATCCACGAAGCGATGCTCGACCCCGAAGCGCTGGGCCAGCCAGTCGCCCAGCGCCTGGACGCCATAGCGCTCGGTGGCGTGATGCCCCGCCGCCAGGTAGCCGATGCCCAGCTCCCGGGCCAGGTGGGTGGTGCGCTCGGAGATCTCGCCGGAGATAAAGGCCTGGGCACCGGCCTCATGGGCCAGGGTGATCATGTCCTGAGCACCGCCGGTGCACCAGGCGACCCGCTCGATGGGACCGTCATGGCCGGAGATCAACAGCGGCTCGCGCCCCAGGCGCTCACCGATCCGCGCGGCCAGCGCCGCCTCGTCGAGGGCCTCGTCCGGCTCGCCCAGCCACACCAGCCCCTCCCCCGGTTCGCCATCGGCGCAGCCGCTGGCACGCAGTCCCAGGCGCTCGCCGAGGCGAGCGTTATTGCCCAGGGTCAGGTGGGCGTCCAACGGCAGATGGTAAGCCAGCAGGCTGATATCGTGACCGAGCAGCGTCTTGAGGCGACGCTGCTTGATGCCGGTAATCGCCACCGGCTCGTTCTTCCAGAAGTAACCGTGATGCACCAGCAGCAGATCGGCGCCCCAGGCCACCGCCTCATCGAGCAGCGCCTGACAGGCGGTCACCCCGCTCATCACCCGGGTCACCCGCTCGCGCCCCGCCACCTGCAGGCCGTTGACGGTGTAGTCCTTGAAGCGCTCGGCATTCAGCTCCGCCTGGCAGGCCGCCACCAGCTCGTCGCGTCTGATCATTCCTGCTCCTCGATTGGGGCAATGGTACAATGCCGGCCATTGTAACCACTGTGGCGGAGGCCCCGCCACGCCAGACCGGGAGCCCTGCATGGGTCGCAAGCTGATCTCCTGGCTATGGCCGGCCCTGGCGGGTCTGGTCATCGCCGCCCTCCTGCTGCTGTTCTTTCCCCAGTTGGGCGGGCGCACGCCCCCCGTCGAGCAAGCCCCCCGACCCACCGTCGCCCAGCCCGTCGAGCGCGAGAGCCGCCCCGCACCGGAGATCGAACAGGCCGCGCCGCTGAGTCGCGACCAGGGACCGGTCAGCTACGCCGAGGCGGTGGAGCGTGCCGCCCCGGCGGTGGTCAATATCTACTCGTCGCGGATCGTCGAGCGCGACGAGCACCCGCTGATGTCCGACCCCTTCTTCGGCCAGTTCTTCGGCGACGACCTGCCCAGCCAGCAGCGCATGCTCTCCAGCCTGGGCTCCGGAGTGATCGTCAGCCGCGACGGCTATGTACTCACCAACCACCATGTGATCAACGGCGCCGACCAGATCCAGGTGGCCCTGCGGGATGGTCGCGAGACCCTCGCCGAGGTGATCGGCACCGACCCGGAGAGCGACCTGGCGGTGCTGCATATCGAGCTGGATGAGCTGCCGGTGATCGCCCTCTCCGACTCCAACCGCGTGGCGGTGGGTGACGTGGCCCTGGCCATCGGCAACCCCTTCGGGGTCGGCCAGACGGTGACCATGGGCATCATCAGCGCCACGGGGCGCAGCCACCTGGGCCTCAACGCCTATGAGGACTTTATCCAGACCGATGCCGCCATCAACCCGGGCAACTCCGGCGGCGCCCTGATCGATCCGGAAGGCGCCCTGGTGGGCATCAATACCGCCATCTTCTCCCGCTCCGGCGGCTCCCAGGGCATCGGCTTCGCGATCCCCGCCAACCTGGCCCGCAATATCCTCGAGGAGCTGGTCACCCAGGGGCGCGTGATTCGCGGCTGGCTGGGCATCGAGGCCCAGCAGATGACTCCGGAGCTGGCCCTCTCCTTCGGCCTGCAGACGCCCCAGGGGGTGGTGATCGCCGGCGTGATGGCGGACGGCCCCGCGGACCGGGCCGGCCTGCGCCCCGGTGACGTGCTGCTGGAGGTGGATGGCCGCCCGATTCTCGATGCCCGGGCGGCGATGAGCGATATCGCCGCCATCGCCCCCGGCGCCGAGCTGCCGCTGACGGTGATCCGCGGCGGCCAGCCGCGGGAAGTGATACTGGAAGTGGGCGAGCGCCCGACGCCGGCCACCAGCGGTCCTCAACGACGCTGAACGGCGGCCCGCAACGGGAGCCGACTCTCCAGCGGCGAGCGCCCGACGCCGGCCACCAGCGGTCCTCAACGACGGCGGCCCCGCCTAGGCGGGGCCGCGTCACAGGTGCCTCGGGCCGGCTCAGGACTTGATGCGATACTCCGCCGAACGGGCGTGGGCGGTCAGGGATTCACCGCGGGCCAGGATGGAGGCGGTGGGCCCCAGGCTCGAGGCGCCCGCCTCGGAGCAGTGGATGATCGAGGAGCGCTTCTGGAAGTCGTAGACCCCCAGCGGCGAGGAGAAGCGCGCGGTCCCGGAGGTCGGCAGCACATGATTGGGGCCGGCGCAGTAGTCACCGAGGGCCTCGGCGGTGTGGCGCCCCATGAAGATGGCGCCGGCATGGCGCACCCGGGGCAGCCAGGCCTCGGGATCGGCCACCGAGAGTTCCAGGTGCTCGGCGGCGATACGATTGATCAGCTCCACCGCCTCGGCCTCGTCCCGGCAGTGGATCAGCGCCCCCCGCTCGGCCAGGGACTGGCGGGCGATGGCTTCCCGCTCCAGCGTCGGCAGCAGCCGCGCCATGGCCTCGGCCACCGCGTCCAGGTGCTCCGCGTCCCAGCTGACGAAGATCGCCTGGGCGTCCTCGTCGTGTTCGGCCTGGGAGAAGAGGTCCATGGCCAGCCACTCCGGGTCGGTGCCGCCATCGGAGACCACCAGGATCTCCGAGGGGCCGGCGATCATGTCGATCCCCACCTGGCCGAAGACCGCCCGCTTGGCGGTGGCCACATAGATATTGCCGGGGCCGACGATCTTGTCGACCCGCGGCACCGTCTCGGTGCCATAGGCCAGGGCCGCCACCGCCTGGGCGCCCCCCAGGGTAAAGACCCGATCGACCCCGGCCAGGTGGGCGGCGGCGAGCACCAGCTCGTTGAGCACGCCATCCGGGGTCGGCACCACCATGATGATCTCCTTGACCCCGGCCACATGGGCGGGGATGGCATTCATCAGCACCGAGGAGGGATAGGCCGCCTTGCCGCCGGGCACATAGATGCCGGCGCGGTCCAGGGGGGTCACCTGCTGGCCCAGCACGCTGCCATCGGCCTCGGTGTACTGCCAGGACTCCGGCTTCTGGCGCTCGTGATAGACCCGTACCCGCTCGGCGGCCAGGCGCAGCGCCTCACGCTGCGCCTCCGGCAGGCCGTCGAAGGCCTGACGCAGTCGTTCGGGAGTCAGGGTCAGCTCGTCCATGCCGTTGACCGAGAGGCGGTCGAAGCGGTTGGAGAGCTCCACCAGGGCGGCGTCGCCCCGGGCGCGCACCTCGGCGATGATCGTCTCGACCCGATGCTGCACCTCGGCATCGGAAACGCCTTCCCAGGCCAGCAGGCCGTCGAGGCGTGCGGTGAAGTCGGAGTCACGGGTGGAGAGTCGAGCGATATCGAGTGCGGTCATGGTTCTCTCTTGTCAGGATCGGCACGGGGCCTTCAGCATGCCGCCATCGATGCCGGCGAGCAATCCTGAAGGCCCTAGATGGGCAGGTGGCGTCATCCACCATGATTCCTAGTGGAGCGGGGACTTGCCTGGGGCAGAGCTTCGCAAAGACGCTGTGAACCCTTCCCTGGGCGCTCGACTTTTTCGTCCTTGAAAAAGACGCTTTGCTCCGCCCTGCCCCGGCATCCCTTCGCCCTGAAACGACTCAGGCCTCGGCGGCCTGGCGGCGCGCCGCCACGGCGGCCTCGAGGCGCTCCAGCAGCGGCTTGAGGCGCTCGTGTTTCATGGTCATGGCGGCCTTGTTGACCACCAGCCGGGTGCTGATGGGTGCGATCAGCTCGCGGGGCTCCATGCCATTGGCGCGCAGGGTATTGCCGGTATCGACGATATCGACGATCTCGTCGGCCAGGTTCATCAGCGGCGCCAGCTCCATGGCGCCGTAGAGCTTGATCACCTCGGCCTGAATGCCCCGCTCGGCATAGTAGCGACGCGCCACATTGACGAACTTGGTGGCGACCCGACGCCGGGCCCGGCTGGGCTCGGCGCCGGCGACCCCCGCGGTCATCAGCTTGCACTTGGCGATCTCCAGGTCGAGGGGCTCGTAGAGTCCCTCGACGCCATGCTCCAGCAGCACGTCCTTGCCGGCCACGCCGAGATCGGCGGCGCCCAGTTGCACATAGGTGGGCACGTCGGTGGCACGAATCACCACCAGCTTGACATCGGGCAGGTTGGTATCGAAGAGCAGCTTGCGGCTCTTGCCCAGGTCCTCGGCGGGCTCGATACCCGCGTCCGCCAGCAGCGGCAGGGTCTCGTCGAGGATGCGGCCCTTGGAGAGGGCCAGGATCAGTTGTTTAGACATAGTCGCCTTCACAGGTCCAGGAAATCGGTGGCCAGGCGCGCCTAACCGGGCACGCGACGGATCTTGGCGCCGAGCAGCTGCAGCTTCTCCTCGATGCACTCATAGCCCCGATCGATATGATAGATGCGGTCCACCAGGGTCTCGCCCTCGGCCATGGTCGCCGCCACCACCAGGGAGGCGGAGGCGCGCAGGTCGGTGGCCATCACCGGGGCCCCCGAGAGGCGCTCGACGCCGGTGACCACGGCGGTATTGCCCTCCAGGGCAATGCTGGCGCCCATGCGATTGAGCTCCTGGACGTGCATGAAACGGTTCTCGAAGATGGTCTCCACCACCCGCCCGGTGCCCTCGGCCACCGCATTCATGGCCACGAACTGGGCCTGCATGTCGGTGGGAAAGGCCGGATAGGGGGCGGTGCGAATGTTCACCGCCCGGGGCCGGCGCCCCTCCATGTCCGCCTCGATCCAGTCGTCGCCGGTGGTCACTTTGGCCCCGGCCTCCTCCAGCTTGGCCAGCACCGCTTCCAGCACGTCGGCCCGGGTACGGCGCACCTTGACGCGGCCGCGAGTCACGGCGGCGGCCACCAGGAAGGTACCGGTCTCGATACGATCCGGCATCACGTCGTGATAGCAGCCATGCAACCGCTCCACCCCCTCGATGGTGATGGTATCGCTGCCGTGGCCGGTGATCTTCGCGCCCATGCCGATCAGGCACTCGGCCAGGTCCACCACCTCGGGCTCCCGGGCGGCGTTCTCCAGCACCGTGGTGCCCTCCGCCAGGGTGGCGGCCATCAGCAGGTTCTCGGTGCCGGTCACGGTGACGGTGTCGAAGAAGATGGTCGCGCCCTTGAGGCGACCCTCGACCCGGGCGCGGATATAGCCGCCCTCGACGCGGATCTCCGCGCCCATGGCCTCCAGGCCGCGGATATGCAGGTCCACCGGCCGCGAACCGATGGCGCAGCCGCCCGGCAGGGAGACGTCGGCGTGACCGAAGTGGGCCAGCAGCGGCCCCAGCACCAGGATGGAGGCGCGCATCTTCTTGACCAGCTCGTAGGGCGCATGGCAATCGCGCACCTGGGCACCGTCGAGCTGGATGGTCATCTTCTCGCCCATCACCGGCTCGACCCCCATGCGCCCGAGCAGCTCCAAGGTGGTGGTGATGTCCTGCAGGTGGGGCAGGTTACCGATGGTCACCGGCCCTTCGGAGAGCAGGGTGGCGCAGAGGATCGGCAGGGCCGAGTTCTTGGCGCCGCTGGCCCAGACGTCACCGTCGAGGGCACCGTTGCCGGTAATGATCAACTTGTCCATGTGGCGGCTCAGGCTCCGGTGTTTTCCGGGGCCCCTTGCCACTGGGCCGGGGTATAGGTCTTGATGCTCACGGCGTGCAGGGCGCCGCTGGCGATCTCCTCGGCGAGGGCGCCGTAGATCAGCTGCTGACGCTTCACCGGCGAGAGCCCCTCGAAGACCTCGCCCACGGCGATCACCTGGAAGTTGCAGCCTTCGCCCTGGATATGGAAGTCACAGCCCTCGATCTGGGCCTCGAGCCGCGCCTTGACATCACTGGGTTGCATGGGCGTAAGCCTCCTTGAGTGGGTAGCAGGCGCCCTCGGCGGGCGCAGCGGAAATCGTGGAGGCCCATGGTAATCAAAAGCGCCGCCGATGGCGATGGCGGCGCGCGGCGACAACACGGCCGAGGCGCTGTCGCCGGGGCGCGACAGGCGCCGTTCAGGAGCTCGCGCCCCTCGCCCCGGGCAGCAGGGCATCGAGGTCGGCCAGGCGGGTCAGCCGGGCCAGGGGCTCGGAGAGCGCCACCTCGTCCACCTCGACGCCGGCGCCGCGACTGTCGCGCAGCCATTGCAGCAGCACGCTCAGGGCCGCGCTGCTGACCCGGTCGACGCCGCCCAGGTCGATCACCACCCGGCGGCCCGATGTCAGGCTCGCCAGCCAGTCGCTACCGGCGGCGGCAAGGGGCGCGGCGACATCGAAGTCCACCTCCCCGTCCACGCGCAGGCGCTCCCCCTCGGCCGAGAGGCGCACCCCCCGGGCCTCGAGCAGCAGCGTCATGCACCACGCCCCTCTTCCAGGGCCTCGGCGCCCACCTCCGGCGCCCAGGTATCGATCACGGCGTCGTAGTCGCGCCCCTGGTCGCGCATCGCCTGATCGAACTGATTGCGGAAGGTCAGCCCCAGGTTGATGCCGTTGACGATCACATTGACCACCTTCCAGCGCCCATCGCTCAGGCGCAGGGAATAGCTGACCGGATAGACCTGACCGTCGCCGGCCACCACTTCCATCTCGACGCTGGCCTGATCCGGCTGACGCGAAGGACGCTGATTGTCCAGCACCCGCAGCTCGCGATAATCGAAGGTCACCAGCCCCTTGACGTAGGTGTCGATCAGGGTCTGGCGGAAGGTGGTGGCGAAGCGCGCCCGCTGCTGGGGGGTGGCATTCTGGAAGTAACGCCCCATCACGCTGGCGCCGATATAGCGGAAGTCGGCGACCTCCTCGAGGCTCTCGTCGACCAGGGCCTCCAGCTCATCGAGGTTGTCGGCGAAATAGTCGCGTCGCCCCTCGATCTGCCCCATCAGCTCATCGATGCTGTCGCGGATCAGTCGCTCGGGGGAGTCGCCGGACTGGGCCAGGGACGGCAGCGCCAGCATCAGGCACAGCAGCAGCAGCCAGGGACGCAGCAGGGTCGGGGAAAGGGTCTTCATGGGGCCATCCTTTTTTCTCGGGGGGTGACTCAGTCACGGACCATATTCGACACGAACTGCTGGATCAGCTCTTCCAGCACCAGGGCCGATTGGGTATCGCTAAGGGTATCGCCATCGCCCAGGGTCTCGGGGTCACCCCCCGGCGAGAGGCCGACATACTGTTCGCCGAGCAGGCCGGCGGTAAGGATCGCCGCGGTGGTATCCCGGGAGAGCTGCCCCTCCAGGGCGCCGTCCAGCTCCAGGGTGACCCGGGCATCGTACCAGTCGGTATCCAGCTCGATGGCACTCACCCGCCCCACATTGACCCCGGCCATGGTGACCCGGGCGCGAGGCTTGAGGCCGCCGATATTGGCGAAGTTGGCCTGCAGGGTGAAGGTGTCCGCCGGCACCGTCAGGCTCAGGCCGCTGACCCTCAGGCCGAGGAATACCAGGCCCAGGATGCCGGCCAGCATAAAGAGCCCGACCCCCAGCTCCATCGTCTTGCTACGTTTCATGCGCGCTCTCCGCCAACCATCACTGCCCGTTCACTTCCCTGCATTGCCCGTTGCTTGCCGCCTGGCATAGGCCGCCTCCATTGATTAACACGCCTTATGACAGGCCCCCGAACATCACCGCGGTCAGCACGAAATCGAGCCCCAGCACCGCCAGGGAGGAGTAGACCACGGTGCGGGTGGTGGCCCGGGAGATTCCCTCCGAGGTGGGGATCAGATCATAGCCCTGGAAGACCGCGATCCAGGTCACCACCAGGGCGAACACCAAGCTCTTGAGCATGCCGTTACCCACGTCGGCGATAAAGTCGACGCTGGCCTGCATATTGCTCCAGTAGGAGCCCTCGAAGAGTCCCAGCCACTCGACCCCCACCAGGAAGCCGCCATAGATTCCCACCACGCTGAAGCCCACGGTGAGCAGCGGCAACGACACGAAGCCGGCCCAGAGGCGCGGCGCCACCACCCGGCGCAGGGGATCGACACCGATCATCTCCATGCTGGTGAGCTGTTCGGTGGCCTTCATCAGGCCGATCTCGGCGGTCAGGGCCGAGCCGGCGCGCCCGGCGAACAGCAGCGCCGCCACCACCGGCGCCAGCTCCCGCAGCAGCGACAGGGCCACCATCTGGCCGAGGGCCTGCTCGGCCCCGAAATCGATGAGGATGGTGTAGCCCTGCAGCGCCAGCACCATGCCGATAAAGAGGCCCGAGACCAGCACGATGGCCAGCGACAGCACCCCGACGAAGTGCATCTGGCGAAGCCACAGATAGAGCCCTTCCCGGGAGGGCCAGCCCAGGGCCGACTGGGCCAGGAAGAGGCCGGAACGCCCCAGGGCCTCGAGCAGATCGCAGCCGTGGCGCCCGAGGGCGATAACGCGAGGAATCATCGCTGTCTCCCCGTATCGAGGATATCCCGGTAGAAGTCCACCGCCGGGTAGTGGAAGGGCACGGGGCCGTCCGGCTCGCCATGCACGAACTGGCTGACCCGCGGGTCCCGCTCCACGTCGAGGCTGGCCGGCGTGCCCTCGGCCATCACCTGGCCGTCGGCGATCACATAGACATAGTCGGCGATGGAGAGGGTCTCCTTGATGTCGTGGGAGACCACCACGGCGGTCAGGCCCAGGGCCTCATTGAGGCGCTTGACCAGTTGCACCAGCACCCCCATGGAGATGGGGTCCTGGCCCACGAAGGGCTCGTCATAGAGGATCAGTTCCGGGTCCAGGGCGATGGCCCGGGCCAGGGCCACGCGACGCGTCATGCCCCCGGAGAGCTCCGCCGGCGTCAGGTGACGCGCCCCGCGCAGCCCCACCGCCTGCAGCTTCATCAGCACCAGGTCGCGAATCATCGGCTCCGGCAGATCGGTATGCACCCGCAGCGGGAAGGCCACGTTCTCGAAGACATCCAGGTCGGAGAACAGGGCCCCGCTCTGGAACAGCATGCCCATGCGCCGACGCAGCCGGAACAGCGCCTTGCGGGAGAGCGCGTGGACGTCCTGTCCGTCGATGCGCACCCGCCCCGCGTCGGGCGCGAGCTGGGCGCCGATCAGCTTCAGCAGGGTGGTCTTGCCGGTGCCGCTGGGCCCCATGATGGCGGTGATCTTGCCACGGGGAATGCGCATCGAGACCCCGCGAAAGATCTCCTTGTCGCCGCGGGAGAAGTGGAGATCGTCCACTTCCACCAGAGGGGTATCCGTCATCGCTCCGGGTTTCCTTGGATAATTATCGAACATCGTATCCTAACCGGGCCCGTTCCGACTACCCTCGGCGGCGCCTCCCTTGATTCGGCGCTCGCTCACGCGTTTAATGGGCGCCCTCGTCCACCAAGGAACGCTTCGATGCCGATCGCCCTGCTCGCCGTGCTGCTCGGATTCGCCGGCCTGCTGTGGAGCGCCGACCGCTTCGTCGGGGCCGCCGCCGCCACCGCCTATCGGGCGGGCATGAGTCGGCTGCTGGTCGGCATGACCATCGTCGCCCTCGGCACCTCGGCCCCGGAAATGCTGGTGGCCCTGATGGCCGCCCTGGATGGCCTCCCCGACCTGGCCACCGGCAACGCCCTGGGCTCCAATATCGCCAATATCGCCCTGGTGCTGGGCGCCACCGCCCTGGTGGCACCGATCCCGGTGCGCTTCTCCCTGGTGCGTCGCGAGCTGCCTCTGCTGCTGGGTGCCACCGGCCTGGCCGGCTACGCCCTGGCCGACGGCCAGCTGGGCCACCTCGACGCCCTGCTGCTGGCGGCCCTGCTCGGCTTCAGCCTATGGTGGCTGTTTCGCGCCGACACCCCCGACGAAGCCTTCGACGACGAGATTCCCGCCCTGCGCCTGGGGCCGGCCCTGGGCTGGCTGGTGGTGACCCTGGTGCTGATGGTGGCCAGCTCGCGCCTGCTGGTATGGGGCGCCAGTCAGATCGCCGCCGGCTTCGGCGTCAGCGAACTGGTGATCGGCCTGACCCTGGTGGCCATCGGCACCAGCCTGCCGGAGCTCGCCGCCTGCGTCATGAGCGCCCTGCGCCGGCATCATGACCTGGCCATCGGCAATGTCATCGGCTCCAACCTCTTCAATATGCTGGCGGTACTGCCGATTCCCGGCCTGTTGGCCCCGGGGGCCGTGGACGCCGCCGCCGGCCAGCGTGACGTGCCGGTAATGCTGGTGCTGACCCTGGCCCTCGGTGCCTGGCTGCTGTGGCAGCGTCGCGGCCGCCTGGGCCGCCTGCCCGGCGCCCTGATGCTCCTCGCCTATCTGGGCTACCTCGGCCTGCTGGCCGTCGACATGACTTGAGCCCCGCCCCGCAACCGGCAACAATCTCCCCATGACACCGACACCCGACTTCGACTTCCGCGCCAGCGCCCGCCGCACCCTGCAGCTCGAACAGCAGGCCCTGGGCGCCCTGATTCCCCGCCTCAACGGCGACTTCGACCAGGCCTGCCGGCTGCTGCTGGCCTGCCGCGGCCGCGTGGTGGTCACCGGCATGGGCAAGTCCGGTCATATCGGCGGCAAGCTGGCCGCCACCCTGGCCAGTACCGGCACCCCGGCCTTCTTCGTGCACCCCGGCGAGGCCAGCCACGGCGACCTGGGCATGATCACCCGCGGCGACGTGGTGATCGCCCTCTCCAATTCCGGAGAGACCAGCGAGGTGACCGCCCTGCTGCCGCTGCTCAAGCGCCTCGGCACGCCGCTGATCAGCCTTACCGGGCGCCCGGCCTCGACCCTGGCCCGCCACGCCGATGCCCACCTGGACACCGGCGTCGAACGCGAGGCCTGCCCCCTGGACCTGGCCCCCACCGCCTCCACCACCGCCGCCCTGGCCATGGGCGACGCCCTGGCGGTGGCCCTGCTGGAGGCCCGCGGCTTCACCGCCGAGGAGTTTGCCCTGTCGCACCCCGGCGGCAGCCTGGGCCGCCGCCTGCTGCTCAAGGTCGGCGACCTGATGCATCAGGGCCAGCGCCTGCCGACGGTGCCCCTGGGCAGCCCGCTGCGCGACGCCCTGCTGGAGATCACCCGCCAGGGCCTGGGGTTCACCTGCGTGGTGGACGAGACGGGCCACCTCGCCGGGGTCTATACCGATGGCGACCTGCGGCGCACCCTGGACCAGCACACCGACCTCAGCCGGCTCAAGGTGGACGACGTCATGACCCGCCCCGGCAAGCGCATCGGTGCCGAGGTACTGGCCGCCGAGGCGGTGCGGGTCATGGAGGACAATCGCATCACCGCCCTGGCGGTGGTGGACGACGCCGGCCGCCCGGTCGGCGCCCTGCATATGCACGACCTGCTGGCCAGCGGCGTAATCTAAGGAATCTCTCATCATGACCTTCGACTCCCCCCTGCTCGATCCGACCCTGCTCGACCGCGCCCGGCGGGTACGACTGTTGGCCCTGGACGTGGACGGCGTCTTCACCGATGGGCGCCTCTACTTCCAGGCCGATGGCGTGGAGATCAAGGCCTTCCACACCCAGGATGGCCAGGGCATCAAGCTGCTGCGCCGCGCCGGGGTGGAAGTCGCCCTGATCACCGGCCGCGACTCCCCCATGGTCAGTCGCCGCGCCGCGGCCCTGGGCATTGCCCATGTCTACCAGGGCCGCGAGGACAAGCTCGCCGCCCTCGCCCAACTCGCCGAGCGCCTCGAGCTGGAGTGGGAGACCATCGCCTACGCCGGCGATGACCTGCCGGACCTGGCGGCGATTCGTCGGGCCGGGCTCGGCATCAGCGTGCCCAATGCCCCCGCCTATATCCGCAGCCAGGCCGACTGGGTCACCGAACGCAGCGGCGGCCATGGCGCCGTGCGCGAGATCTGCGACACCCTGCTGGAGGCGCAGGGTCACTGGGGCGCGGTAATCGACACCTACCTGCACGGCCAGGGCCATGACGACCGCTGAGCGCCTGGCCACGCCGCTGGTCCGCCGCCTGGCCCTGCTGCTCCTGCTGCTGGCCCTGGGCGGCGTGCTGGTGCTGCTCACCGACCGGCAGCCGACGCCGCCGGGCCCCGTGCCCCAGGACGAGGCCGGCGAACCCGACTACTACCTGGAGCAGGCGGAACTCGTACGCTACGACGCCGAGGGCCTGGCCTATCAGCGCCTGAACAGCCCGCGCCTGGTGCATACGCCCCACGACGACGTACTGCGCGCCGAGGCCCCCCGAGCCGAACTCCTCGACAACGCCGGACGACGCTGGACCGTGCGAGGCGAACAGGGCACCCTGGCGGATCAGCGCTTGACGCTGAGCGGCGACGCCAGGCTCAATGCGCCTGATGCCGGCTGGCGGCTCGATACCCAGGAGCTGCACCTGAACACCCGCACCGGCCATGCCTGGAGTGACGTGCCCGCGCGCTTCGACGCCCCGCCACAGCGCGTCGAGGCCGAGCGTTTCGAGGCCTGGCTCGAGGACGAGCGCCTGCACCTGGAAGGCCGGGTACGCGGCCACCATCCGCCGGCCCGGCAGTGAGCGATGCCCCTGCCGCTTCCATGAGGACCCCATCATGAGTTACCCCCCCCGCCAGCGCCTGATCGGCTGGCTCGCCGCCGGCCTGCTGGGCCTGACCCTGACCGCCCCCGTCCTGGCTCAGCAGAACGAGCCCATCGAAGTGGAGGCCGACCGCCTGGAACTGGACGACCGCGCCGGTACCGCCGTCTACAGCGGTGAGGTGGAGATTCGCCAGGGCAGCCTGCACCTGACCGGCGCCCGGGTCGAGATTCAGCGCAACGACGCCGGCGAGGTGTCGCGACTCACCGCCACCGGCGAGCGCGCCTACCTGGAGCAGACCCCCGCCGACGGCGAGCGGGTCCAGGGCTGGGGCCGCACCATCGTCTACCATGCCGCCGAGCGACGGGTGGAGCTGATCGACCGCGCCGAACTGCACCGCGGCGCCGACACCTTCAACGGCGCCTATGTGGAGTATCTGATCGACCGCCGCCTAGTGGAGGCCCGGGCCGACGCCGAGGGCACCGAGCGCCAGCGAGTCCGCATGACCCTCACCCCGGAACAGCAGTAAGGGCCGCCATGAAGACCCTGACCGCCAGTCACCTGGCCAAGAGCTACAAGCGCCGCCGCGTGGTTCACGATATCAGCCTCGCCATCGAGCAGGGCAGCGTGGTGGGCCTGCTCGGCCCCAATGGCGCCGGCAAGACCACCTCCTTCTACATGATCGTCGGCCTGGTGCGCGCCGACGCGGGCCGGGTGGCCATCGACGACCGGGACCTCTCCGCGGCGGCCATGCATGAACGCGCCCGGGCCGGCATCGGCTACCTGCCCCAGGAGGCGTCGATCTTCCGCAAGCTGTCGGTGGCCGACAATATCCTGGCCATCCTCGAGACCCGCCAGGACCTGGATCGCGCCGGTCGTCAGGCGCGCCTGGAGGCCCTGCTCAACGACTTTCATATCACCCATATCCGCGACAACCTGGGGATGAGCCTCTCCGGGGGCGAGCGGCGCCGGGTGGAGATCGCCCGGGCGCTGGCCACCGAGCCCACCTTTATCCTCCTCGATGAACCCTTCGCCGGCGTCGATCCCATCTCGGTGGGCGAGATCAAGGGCATCATCCGTGCCCTCAAGGCGCGGGATATCGGCGTGCTGATCACCGACCACAACGTGCGCGAGACCCTGGATATCTGCGACCGCGCCTATATCGTCGGCGACGGCCAGATCATCGCCGAGGGCGATGCCGAGGCGATCCTCGCCAACCGCCGGGTGCGTGAGGTCTATCTGGGCGAGGATTTCCGCCTCTAGGCTATGCCCGAAAACTGGCTGCGCTCGGCCATACGGCGTTAAAAATCGGCTCGTGCGCGAGTCCGATCAAAGTACTCATTTACACCGCGTAAACTCGTACGCGAGCCCGGTCCGTCTTTTCGCCGATTTTTGCCTTGTCTGACCTTCGCTCGCCGACTTTTCAGACAAAGCCTGCGAAACCACGGGGAATCGCCGCTGCCAATTCGCTGAAAGTCTTAGCCACGAGATCGATTTGGCATATTCATTGCGGCTGGCATATAACTTGCTACGAAGTCATGCCCAATGGGCTTGCACAGGCACCGGCGGCGGGCTACCGTGTCTCCCACCTTTGTCGCGGAACCCTAGCTCACCATGGCAATGAAACCCTCGTTGCAGCTCAGGGTCGGCACACAGCTGACCATGACCCCACAACTGCAGCAAGCCATCGCCCTGCTGCAGCTCTCCACCCTCGACCTGCGCCAGGAGATCCAGCAGGCCCTGGAGTCCAATCCCATGCTGGAACTGGACGAGGCCTACGGCGAACTGGCGGTGGAGGCGCCCAAGGAGGACGACTGGTCCGAGGCGATTCCCGAGCAACTGGCGGTGGACAGCGACTGGTCCGACACCTATCAGGACATGGCCCCCAGCGGTGGCGGCGAGGCGCCGGACTTCGAGCGCAATGCCGATGTTCCCAGCCTGCGCGATCACCTGACCTGGCAGCTGGCCATGACCGACCTGACCGCGCCCCGTGAGCGGGCCATCGCCGAGAGCCTGATCGATGCCGTGGATGCCAACGGCTACCTGACCCTGCCCCTGGAGGAGATCACCGAGGGGCTGCGCCAGCAGGACCTCGCCGGCCTCAAGGTCGGCGACGTGGAGGCGCTGCTGATGCGCCTGCAGCAGTTCGAGCCCACCGGGGTCTTCGCCCGCGACCTGCGCGAGTGCCTGCTGCTGCAACTCGGCGCCCTCCCCGACGACACCCCCCTGCTGCCCCAGGCCAAGCGCCTGGTGCGCCAGTTCCTCGAGGCCCTGGCGGGGGACGATCGCAAGCTGCTCAAGCGCCGCCTGCGCCTCGAGGACGACCAGCTGGATACGCTGATCCAGCTGGTCCGGAGCCTCGACCCGCGCCCCGGCCAGGCCTATGCCGAGGGCGGCAGCGACTATGTAATCCCCGACCTGATCGCCCGCCATGACCGCGATGGCTGGCGGATCGAGCTCAATCCCGAGGCGCTGCCGCGGATGCGCATCCAGCCCGACTATGCGGCGCTGATCCGCCGCGCCGACAAGAGCGACGACAACACCTTCATGAAGCAGCACCTGCAGGAGGCACGCTGGCTGCTCAAGAGCCTCTCCAGCCGCAATGACACCCTGCTGCGGGTGGGCCAGGAGATCATGACCCGCCAGCTCGACTTCCTCGAGCGAGGCGAAGAGGCCATGAAGCCCCTGGTGCTCGCGGATATCGCCCAGACGGTGGAGATGCATGAATCGACCATCTCCCGGGTCACCACCCAGAAGTACATCCACACCCCCCGCGGGGTCTTCGAGCTCAAGTACTTCTTCTCCAGCCAGGTGGGGGGCGGCGAGGGCGACGCCCACTCCAGCACCGCCATTCGCGCCCGGCTCAAGAAGCTGATTGGCGAGGAGCCGCCGCGCAAGCCACTCTCCGACAGCAAGCTGGTGAGCCTGCTCGCCGAGGATGGCATTCAGGTGGCGCGGCGCACCGTGGCCAAGTATCGCGAGGCCATGGGCATCCCCCCCTCCAGCGAGCGCAAGCGTCTCTCCTGACCGGCAACGCCTTCGTCGATTCTCGGAAAAACCATTTATCCCATTGATCTCAATGGGATAAAAATCCGATAAGGCTTGCGTTGGAAATCCCCGACGCCAAGGGGTTTGCAGGGGCGAAAAAAGGGTTACAATCGAGATGACACCCGCAGGAAGAGGAGCGTGCCATGCAAGTCAATATCACCGGCCATCACGTCGAATTGACCGATGCACTGCGTGACTATGTGAACGAGAAGCTCGCACGACTGGAGCGGCATTACGACAATATCACCACGGCACAGTTCACCCTGTCCGTCGAGAAAGAACGCCAGCAAGCCGCTTGCGTACTCCACGCTGCCGGTGCCGATCTGCACGCCGAAGCCCAGGATGGCGACATGTATGCCGCTATCGATGCGCTCGCCGACAAGCTCGACCGCCAACTGGTGAAACACAAGGAAAAGGCTCAGGCCCGCGCCCAGGGCGCCGGTGCCCGCTAACCCTCCATGACTCTGCAATCCATCCTTCCCCCCGAGCGGGCGCTGTTCGATGTCCCCGGGGGGAGCAAGAAACGGGTGCTGGAATTCTTCAGCACCTTTATCGCTCAGAACACCCCCAGCCTCGATAGCCAGGAAGTCTTCAGCCGACTGATCGGTCGCGAGCGCCTGGGCAGTACCGGCATCGGCCATGGCGTCGCGATCCCCCATGCCCGTAACGCCCACTGCAAGGCGCCCCTGGCCGGCTTCCTCAAGCTCGCCGAGCCGGTGGACTTCGATGCGGTGGACGGCGAGCCCGTCGACCTGGTGTTCGTGCTGCTGGTGCCGGAAGAGGCCGACGATACCCACCTGGCCCTGCTGGCTCAGGTGGCCGGCATCATGAACGATGCCGAGACCCGTCAACGGCTGCGCAAGAGCGACAGCCAACGCCAGCTTTACGATACCCTGATCGAGGCCATCGAGCGCCACGCCGAGGCCGGCCCCCCCGCCTCGCCCTGAGTGCTTGGCGCCACCCCTCAGGCAGCCAGGAGGCTCCCATGCAACTGGTGATCATCAGCGGCCGCTCCGGGTCGGGGAAATCGATCGCCCTTCAGGCCCTGGAAGACCTGGGCTTCTATGCCATCGATAACCTGCCGGCCATGCTGCTGGGCTCCCTGGTCGACGAGCTGCAGGCCGACGACGCCCACTACGACGCCATCGCGGTCAGCATCGACGCCCGCAACCTGCCCGGCGCCCTGCGGCGCTTCCCGCAGCTGCTCGATGAGGTCCGCCAGCGTGGCATCCAGGCCCAGATCGTCTACCTGACCGCCGATGCCCGAATCCTGCTGGAGCGCTACTCCCATACCCGGCGTCGCCACCCGCTGACCCGCAACAGCCAGATGACCCTGGCCGAGGCCATCGAGCGGGAGGAGCAGGCGCTGGGGGAGATCCGCGACCTGGCCGACCTGGTGGTGGACACCTCGCGGCTGTCGCTGCATGACCTGCGCTCGCGGATCACCGAACAGGTGGCGGGCCACCAGGCCGGCCAGTTGACCCTGACCCTGGAGTCCTTCGGCTTCAAGCGCGGGGTGCCCCTGGATGCCGATACCGTCTTCGACGCTCGCTGCCTGCCCAACCCCTACTGGGATCCGCGCCTGAGGGACGCCAACGGCCGCGACACCCCGGTGATCGACTTCCTGGAGAGCTACCCGGAGGTGGCGGCCATGGCCGCGGATATCCAGCAATGGCTGGAGCGCTGGCTGCCCGCCTACCAGGCCAGCCGGCGCAGCTATGTGACGGTGGCCATCGGCTGCACCGGCGGCCAGCACCGCTCGGTCTACCTGGCCGAGCGCCTGGCCCGCCACTTCGCCGCCGACTATCCGGGGTTGCGCCTTCGCCATCGGGAACTGGGCATTCACACCGACCTGGGAGAGCAAGATGCCAGCCCCCTGCAAGGAAGCTCGAGGCATGCCGAGCCGTGAGCTGACCCTGATCAACAAGCGCGGCCTCCACGCCCGCGCCGCCACCCGCCTGGTACAGTGCTGCCAGGGCCATGACGCCCGCGTCACCGTGTCCCACCAGGGGCGCGACGCCGACGCCGCCAATATCATGGCCCTGCTGATGCTGGCCGCCCCCTGCGGCAGCCGGCTCACCGTCAGCGCCGAGGGCAGTGACGCCGAGGCGGTCCTCGACGCCCTGACGGCGCTGGTCGAGGCTCGCTTCGACGAAGGGGAATAGCTCCCGGCTTCGCCGGAGCTGGAAGCTGGAAGCTGGAAGCTGGAAGCTGGAAGCTGGAAGGCAGCCTAATGTGAATCGCCCCCATGGCAAGCCATGGGGGCGATTTTCCTTTCGCGTCACGCGCCCGGCGTCAGCTTCCGGCGATGGTCATATCGTCGATCAGCCAGCTACCGGTATGGATGCTGCCGCGGGTATCGATGTCTTCGCCGACGCCGGCCAGGTTGGCGAACATCTGCCCCAGGTTGCCGGCGATGGTGAACTCCTCCACCGGGTACTGGATCTCGCCGTTCTCCACCCAGAAGCCCGCCGCGCCCCGCGAGTAGTCCCCGGTCACGCCATTGACCCCTTGGCCCATCAGCTCGGTGACCAGGACGCCGCGACCCATCTGCCGGAGCAGGGCCTCGCGGCTGGCCAGGGGCGCCTGGAGGCGCACGTTGCGGGCACCGCCGGCGTTGCCGGTGCTCTCCATGCCCAGCCGCCGGGCGCTGTAGGCGGAGAGCATATAGCTGGCCAGGCGGCCGCCGTCGATAAAGGTGTTGTCGCGGGTATAGACGCCGTCGTTGTCGAAGGGGGCGCTGGCCATGGCACCACGCTCCAGGGGCCGCTCCACCAGCGAGAACCACTCCGGGAAGAGCGGCTCGCCGAGGCGGTCGCAGAGGAAGGAGGCCTGGCGATAGAGTGCCCCACCGGCGATGGCGCCGAGGAAGTGCCCCACCAGGCCCGCGGCCTGGGTGGGGTCGAAGAGCACCGGGAAGCGCCCGGTGGCGGGACGCCGGGCGCCCAGCCGACGCAGGGTACGCTCGGCGGCGCTGGCCCCCACCGCCTCGGCGGAGCGCAACTGCCGCGGGTCGCGCACGCTGCTGTAGTCGTAGTCGCGCTGCATGCCCTGGGCATCCTCGGCGATCAGCATGCATGAGAGCGAGTGCCGGCTGCCCCGCTGGCTGCCCAGGAAGCCATGGCTATTGCCGTAGACCCGCACCCCCTCGCCGCTGGAGAGGCTGGCGCCGTCGGAGTTGCTGATGCCCTCGACGCCGCGCCCGGCGGCCTCGCAGGCCAGGGCCAGGCCGATGGCGGCATCGGTGGTCAGTGCCCAGGGATGATGCACCTCCAGGTCCGGAAGCTCGCGAGCCATCAGTTCCGCCGGCGCCAGGCCCGCGGCCGGGTCCTCGCCGGTATGGCGGGCGATGGCCAGGGCCTTCTCCACCGCCGCGCTCACCGAGGCCTCGCCGGTATCCGAGGAAGAAGCGCTGCCCTTGCGGCTTCCCACATAGACGGTGATCGCGAAGCCCTGATCCCGGGAGAGCTCGACGCTCTCCACCTCGCCCAGGCGCACGCTGACGCCGATCCCCTGGTCGACGCTGGCGCCTACCTCGCAGGCGTCGGCGCCCAGCCGCTCGGCCTGCGCCAGGGCGGCCGCTACCCGCGACTCCAGCAACGCCTGCTGGGCGGCGGCATCGAAAGCCTGTGTCATCTGATTCTCCCTCTGATCATTCTGTGTGGATGCTACGCGCACCGGCCAGGCTGGTATACTCTGCCCTACATTCCGATGCTGATGGTAATGGCATGTCCTTCGATTCCCCCGCCGACCAAGACGGTTGGCAGAGCAAGACCCAGCGCAAGCAGGAAATGCACGCCCTGCAGGCCCTGGGCGAAAAGATCATCGCCCTCTCCGAGGCGCAGCGCGCCAAGCTGCCGCTCTCCGACGACATGCTCGCCGCCGTGGAGGAGACCGGTCGCATCCGCGCCCGGGAGGCACGCCGCCGCCATATGCAGTACGTCGGCAAGCTGATGCGCAAGGAAGACACCGAGGCGATCCAGGCCGCCTTCGATGAATTCGAGCAGGAGAAGCTGCGCCGCGACCACGCCTTCCACCGCCTGGAGCGCTGGCGGGATCGCCTGATCGACGAGGGCGACGAGGCCTTGGAGGCCTTCGTCGCCGACTTCCCCGACGCCGATCGCCAGGCGCTGCGCCAGTTGATCCGCAATGCCCAGCGCGAGCGCGCCGCCGACAAGCCCCCGGCCAGTTCCCGCAAGCTGTTCAAGCTGATCCGCGATATCGCCGGGCTGTAACTCCCAAAGCGTGAAGCCGGAAGTTACCGAAACCCGCCACGTCATGGCGTGTTCTTCCAGCTTCCCGCCTTGACGCGGCGCGCTTCCAGCCTCAGGACTGCGTCCCGCCCACGGTCAGCTCGTCCAGCTTGAGGGTCGGCTGGCCGACCCCCACCGGCACCCCCTGCCCCTCCTTGCCACAGACGCCGACCCCGGTGTCGAGTTCCAGGTCGTGGCCGATCATCGACACCCGGCCCATGGCCTCGGGACCATTGCCGATCAGGGTCGCCCCCTTCACCGGGGCGGTGATGCGGCCGTCCTCGATCAGGTAGGCCTCGCTGGCGGAAAAGACGAACTTGCCGGAGGTGATATCCACCTGGCCGCCGCCGAAGCTCACCGCGTAGATGCCGCGCTTGACGCTGCCGAGGATATCGGCCGGATCGTCCTGACCCGCCAGCATATAGGTGTTGGTCATGCGCGGCATGGGCATATGGGCATAGGACTCGCGGCGCGCGTTGCCGGTGGGCGCCATACCCATCAGCCGGGCATTGAGCTTGTCCTGCATATAGCCGGTCAGGATGCCGTCCTCGATCAGCGGGGTGTACTGCCCCCGGGTGCCCTCGTCATCGATGGTCAGGGAACCGCGGCGATCGGCCAGGGTGGCGTCGTCCACCACCGTGACGCCGGGGGCGGCGACCCGCTCGCCGAGGCGCCCGGCGAAGGCGGAACTGCCCTTGCGATTGAAGTCGCCCTCGAGGCCATGGCCCACCGCCTCGTGGAGCAGGATGCCCGGCCAGCCCGGACCCAGCACCACCGGCAGCTGGCCGGCCGGGGCGTCCACCGCCTCCAGGTTGACCAGGGCCTGGCGCACCGCCTCCTTGGCGTAGCGCTCGGCCACCCCCTCGTCGCGCAGCCGCGCCATGGGATAGCGGCCGCCACCGCCGGCGCTGCCCCGTTCGCGGCGGCCGTTGCGGATGGCGATCACGCTGACATTGAAGCGCACCAGGGGGCGCAGGTCCGCCGCCAGGGTGCCGTCGCTGGCACGCACCAACACCACCTCGTAGAGGCCGGTGAGGGAGGCGCTGACCTGGCTCACCGAGGGATCCGCCGCCCGGGCGATGCGATCCGCCTCCTTGAGCAGGGCGATCTTCTCCTCGGCGGAGAGGCCGGCGAGGGGGTCCTCGGCGCCGTAGCGGGCGGGGTGGCCAGGCACCGCCACCGCCTGGGGCGACAATCGCTGGCCGCCACGGGCGATCCCCGAGGCGGTCTGGCCGGTCTCGGCCAGGGCCTCGGCGGTGATCTGGTTGGAGTAGGCGAAACCGGTCTTCTCGCCGGTCATGGCGCGCACCCCCACGCCGCCGTCGATGTTATAGCCGGCCTCCTTGACCTCGCCGTCCTCCAGCACCCAGCTCTCGTGCCAGCTGCGCTGCAGGTAGAGGTCGGCGAAGTCGATGCCCGCTCCCAGGGCATGGCCGAGGCCGGCATCCAGGTCGTCGAGGCCGAGGCCCGTCGGCGCCAACAGGGTGGCGACGGCGGTGTCCAGGACACGATCCGCCGCGGGAACGCTAGTCGGTTGATTCATTCGGCGTCTTCCAGTGTGATCCGTGGCGAGGTCCAGGGCCCCTCCACGCGATAGTGAATTCGTGTCACCCGGTCGATGACACCGCCGAACAGGCGGTGGGCGATAAAGAGGGCGCCACCCACGACGGGAGCACCGGCCACCACCGCCGCCAGCGGCAGGTTCTGACTCAAGGGTAACGTAACCGCCAGGTGGTGATCGAGCTCCCGCCGCGCCAGGTCCACCTGGCCATCGAGGCTGAAGGAAGTGGCCGGGCCGCGTACCTCCACCGGCCCCTGAGTCTCGAGGATACCATCATAGAGGGTGGCCACTCCCATCACGCTGTCGAAGGCGGTGCCGCGTTGGGTAACGTCGGAAAAATCGAGCCGCAGGCGGCGCAGCAGGTTATCGAAGTTGAGCAGGCCGATCAGCTTGGCGGAGGGCGAGTCGATATAGCGGAAATGGCCATCCGTCAGGTCCACCTCGAGGCTGCCCCGGGAGCGCGCCAGGTCGAACTGCCAGGGCGCGCCGGGCCAGGCCAGCCGGGCGTCGACGCGGGTCTCGGCATTGCGGATCGCCACCGGCTGGGCGAGGCGCTCCAGGGCCGTGCCCAGGTCGCCGCCGGCGAGGTCGAGGCGGCCGCGAGTCAGGCTGGCCTCCGCCCCGGCGGCCTCCCAGACCAACTCGCCGCTGGCCTCCAGCTCGCCCAGGGTCAGGCGCAGGGGCGCGAGGCGCAGCCCCGCCTCCGTGGCCTGCCACTCGGCGCTCAGGGGCCCGAAGCGCTGCCCCTGGCGCACCAGGCTCGCCACCTCGAGGCGCCCCGCCGGCAGCCGCCGCGCCCAGTCGGCCAGGGGTTCCGGCGGGGGGGGCACCGCCACCTCCTCGAACAGCGCCACGCCCTCGCTGGGGGCCGGCAGCAGCGCATCCAGGTCGAGACGCTCGAGCTCGATCGCCAAAGGCCGCGTGCTGGCGGGGCGGTAGCTGGCCTGCCCTTCCGCCAGGCTGCCGCCCAGATCGAGTCGCCAGTTCCCCGCCTCGGGCGTCGCCCGGGCGCGCAGCGACCCCAGGCAACGCGCATCCAGCAGCAGGCAATCGGTGGCCAGATCCAGGGTCAGCGCGGGCGACGCCCCCGACCCGCCCGCCTGCGCCAAGGGCGCCAGGGCCGCCGCCCAGGGGGCGGGGTCGAGCCGCGCCGGTCGCCAGCTGATCTCCAGGCCGGGGCGCACCGGCCAGGTGGGCGACTCCGGCCAGCCCTCCAGCCACAGCTGCCCCTGGGGTCCCTGGGCGCTCTGCTCCCGCCAGCGCAGCCGGGCCAGCCCCTGCAATTCGGCGTCGAGGCGCCCGCCGGCGGTATCCATCTCCAGCCACAGCGGGCGGCGCGCCTCGGCCGACTTGGCGAAGGGAGCCGGCAGCTCCAGCGCCAGCCCCTCGAGAGAGCTATCCAGGCGCAACCGGGCCCCGGCATCGGTCAGGGTCAGGCCGCCGCGATAGGCTAGCCGCCCGGTGATCGGCAGCCCCTCGCCGGGCAATCCTCCCCAGGCCAGCAGCCGCGACGCCTCGGCCTGCCCCTCGAAGTCGACCCGCTCCCCCGCCAGGGTCGCGGTCACGGCGCCGCCCAGCGCCTGCCCCTCGAGGCGCCCCTCCAGCCCTCCCTCGCCGGCCCGATAACGATAGGCCAGGGGCCCGGTAACCGTGGACAGGTCCAGGTCCAGGGGGCGATAGCGGGCCCGGGGCAGGTCCAGGGTCGTCTCGACATCCAGCGCCAGGGCCTCGGGATCGCTCAGCGGCAGGGCCAGGTCCAGCCGGCCCTCGAGGCGCCCGGCCTCGGGCCAGGCCCAATCATCCAGGGCCTCGAGCCCCTCCAGGGGGGTGGCGGTCAAATAGTCGACCAGCGCCTCCGGCCCCCCTTCGACGCCGCCATTCACGGCCAGCTCGCCGTCGGGGCTCAGGGTCACCCGTCCGTCGCGGATCGTCAGGCCCCGGCTCTCGGCGCGGTCGATCGCGGCCTCCAGGCTCAGGTCGGTGAGGGTCAGGCGCCCCTGCACGTCGTCCAGGGCCGGCCAGCCCGGCAGGTAAGGCAAGCGCCCCTCCTCGATGGCCAGCTCGAGGTCCAGGCGCATCTCCTCGGCCCCCGCCCCCTCGAAGAGCGGCTGGTGCAGCGCCAGATGGCCCCGGCTCACCCGCCCGGCGATCCCCCCGGACAGCCAGTCGCCCAGCTCGTCGCCGAAGGCGCCCATGGGCAGCCACTCGCTCAGGGCCGTGTCGCGGGCGTCCACGTCACGCAGGTCCAGCTCCAGGCCGAGCACCCCGGGCCCGCCGTTGCCGAGCACCAGGCCGAAGTCGCCGTTCACCTCGGCCCCGCGCCAGTCGGCGTGCAGGTCGCGGCCGCTGACCCGGGTCAGGCCATCGGCATAGGTCCAGCCCACCACCCCGGAGGCGGCGTCCAGGGCCATGGGGGCGGTGAACAACCGCGGAAAGTGCAGGGTGGTATCGGCGACGCCGATGAAGCGCACCTCCCCGGCCAGGTCCCTAGCCTCGACCCAGGCATCCAGGGGGCCGCCGCCGGGGGCATCCTCCCAGGGCGACACCGCCACCTCACGCAGGGCACCCCGGGCCAGCCAGTGCCCGTCGCGACGACCGAAGGCGAAGCCTTCCACCCAGCCCTGGGGATCCAGGGTGCCGAGCAGGCGCACCAGCCCCTGGGGCAGTGGCAGTCGTTCGCTCCAGTCGGCCAGGGCCGGCAGCTCGAAGCCGTCGGTGATCGCCCACCAGTCCGTGCCGTCGCCGCTCAGCCGCCAGCGGCTGGGCAACGCCGGCCCCTGGGCCAGGCCCTCGGCGTCGGCACTGGCCGCCAGGTTGAGCCAGGCGTTCCAGGCCTCGCCGTCGCGCAGCCACTGCCCCTCGGCACGAATATCCGCCAGCGCCAGGCTGGCCTGATCGTGCCCGATGGCCAGCGCCGGCACATCCAGGGCCAGGCGCACGTCCTCCAGGGCCCCCCGGTGCCAGCGCCCCCAGAGGATCGCCTCCCCTTCCGCCCGCTCCAGGCGCAGGGGCTCGTCGCCGCTCAACTGGCGGACCAGCTCGGCCAGGCTGGAGAGCTCCATGCGGGCCTGCAGGGCGGCATTGAAGTCGGCCAGGCCACGCTGGCCCGGCAGCACCTCGGCCACCACCTCCAGGGTGGTCTGCTCCTGGCCGGCCACATGGGCCCAGCCCTCCAGGTGCAGGCGTCGCTCGTCGCCGGTCAACAGCAGGCTGGGCGCCTGCAGCTCCACGCGGCGCTCGCGACCATGCAGCACCAGGCGCACCTGGCGGGCGTCCAGGCGCTGACGCAGCAGCAGGCCGATCCAGGCGTCCAGGCGGGAGAGATCGACATCATGGGACGCCTCGAAGGGCAGCTCGGCGGGGCGCGGCCAGTGCCAGTTGCGCCCCTCCCCCTGATAGAGGTGCAGGGTGAGCCCCTGCACCCGGGCCCGGGAGGTCACCGGCATGCCGGCACGCAGGGAGGCCAGGGTATCCAGGCGCAACTCGGCACGCCGCAATTCCAGCAGGGGACGCTCGTCCAGGCTCAGGCGCAGGTCATGGAGGGCCAGGGAAGGATCGATCCCGCGGGTCTCCGCCGTCAGGGCACCGATCCGGGTCTCGGCCCGGGTGCGCTCGACCAGCACCCGTTCCAGGGGCTCGCGCAGCGCATCCGCCTGGCCGGCGGCCAGGCGCCAGGCCGAGACGATCAGGGCCAGGCTCAACAGCCCCAGGGCCAGCAGGGTCAAGGCCCAGCGCCCGGCGATTCGCCACCCCGTCATGACTGCCCCTCGTTCATCGGCCTCGCCTCCTTCGCCGCCGGCCCCGGGCCGTCCTGGCCGGGGGATCGCTCACATCAGCACGATATCGTACTGCTCCTGGGAATAGTGCCCTTCCACCTGGAAACGAATGGTCTTGCCGATAAAGGCCTCCAGGTCCGCCACCGCCGCCGACTCCTCGTCGAGCAGGCGATCCACCACCGCCTGGGAGGCGAGTACCGAATAGGTCTCCGGGGCATAGGCGCGCTCCTCGCGGAGGATCTCGCGGAAGATCTCGTAGCAGACGGTCTCCGGGGTCTTGAGGGTGCCGCGCCCCGCGCAGGTGGGGCAGGCCTCGCAGAGGGTCTGCTCCAGGCTCTCCCGGGTGCGCTTGCGAGTCAGCTGCACCAGCCCCAGCTCGGTGACCCCGGTGCACTTGGTCTTGGCGTGATCCCGCTCCAGGGCCTTCTCCAGCACCCGCAGCACCTGGCGCTGATGCTCGGCATCTTCCATGTCGATGAAGTCGATGATGATGATGCCGCCCAGGTTGCGCAGCCGCAGCTGGCGGGCGATGGCGGTGGCCGCCTCCAGGTTGGTCTTGAAGATGGTCTCTTCGAGATTGCGGTGCCCCACATAGCCGCCGGTATTGACGTCGATGGTGGTCATCGCCTCGGTGGGGTCGATCACCAGGTAGCCGCCGGACTTGAGCTGCACCTTGCGGCCGAGCGCCTTGTGGATCTCGTCCTCGACGCTGTAGAGGTCGAAGATGGGTCGCTCGCCGGGATAATATTCGATGCGCTCCACCGCGTCGGGCATGAACTCCTCGGCGAACTCCTTGAGCTTGAGGTAATTCTCCCGGGAGTCGATGCGCACCTTCTCGATGTCATCGCGCATCTGGTCGCGCAGGGTGCGGATAAACAGCGGCAGGTCGTCGTAGATCACGCTGGGCACGCCGGCGGTCACCTTGCGCTCGCTGACCTTGCGCCATAGCCGCAGCAGGAAATGCATGTCGGCAAAGAGCTCGTCCTCGCTGACCCCCTCGGCGGCGGTGCGAATGATGAAGCCGCCGGCCACGTCCAGCTCCTGGCGCGCCTGACAGGTCTCCACCAGCTGACGCAGGCGCTCCCGCTCGCCCTCGTCCTCGATCCGCTGGGAGACGCCGTTATGGGGCGCCTCGGGCATATACACCAGGTAGCGGGAGGGCACCGAGAGGTGGGTGGTGAGCCGTGCTCCCTTGGTGCCGATGGGGTCCTTGGTGACCTGCACCACCAGCGACTGCCCCTCGTGGAGCAACTGACTGATGGTGGCCTGTTCCTCGGCGGGGGTATGGGCCGCCATCACCTCATGGGCATGAATAAAGGCGGCCCGCTCCAGGCCGATATCGACGAAGGCCGCCTGCATGCCCGGCAGCACCCTGACCACCTTGCCCTTGTAGATGTTGCCGACGATGCCGCGCCGCCGGGAGCGTTCGATAAAGGCTTCCTGGAGGACGCCGTTCTCGACCACCGCCACGCGGGTCTCCATGGGCGTCAGGTTGATCAGTACTTCACCACTCATGCGGGATTCCTTGTCATTGGCATGGGGGCATTATGCCATAGGCGGCAAGCCCCCCGACCACAGGGGGAGGCCCTGGCGGCGCAGCAGCTCGGCGGTCTCGAACAGCGGCAGCCCCACCACGGCAGAGTAACTGCCCGCCAGGCGACTGACGAAGATCGCCGCCAGCCCCTGGACGGCATAGCCGCCGGCCTTGTCGGCGGGCTCGCCGGAGGCCCAGTAGGCCTCGGCCTCGGCCGGGGAGATCTCGCGCATTCCGACCCGGGTGGTGACGGCGGCCTCCAGCAGGCCCGCGGGGCCGGTCACCGCCACCGCGGTAATCACCCGATGCTCGCCGCCGGACAGCGCCGCCAGCATGGCCAGGCCGTCCGCCCTGTCCCGGGGCTTGCCGAGGATCCGCTCGCCCAGCACCACCACGGTATCGGCGCCCAGCACCGCCTGATCCGGGGCGGCCGCCGCGGCGCCGGCCAGGGCCTTCTCCCGGGCCAGGCGAGTCACATAGGCCAGCGGCGCCTCGTCGGGGGCCGGGGTCTCGTCTATATGCACCGGGCGCACCAGCGGCGCGACGCCGATGGAGGCCAGGAGGTCGCGGCGCCGCGGCGAGGCCGAGGCGAGCATCAGGGAAACTGCCATAAGGGCTCCCGTTCAGCCGAGGGCGAAGCGCCGCCGCAGCGCCTGCAGCATGGTGAAGAGCCAGGGCCACAGCAGGGCGCCGATCAGCGACGACAGCAGAAACGCCAGGTGGATGGAGAAGGGGCCGAACAGGGTGGTGAGCCATTGCCGCACCAGCTGTGTCAGCCCCAACAGGACGAAGACCAGTACCGCCTGCTGCACCAGGGAGTAGGCGCGCATGCGCTGATAGACCAGGGCACAGAGGAAGGCCAGCAGCGAGAACACCAGGGCATTGTGCCCGAGCGGCGCCCCCTCGATCAGGTCCAGCAGCAGGCCCAGCACGAAACCGTGCAGCACCCCCACGCGATGCGGCGCGGCGACGCACCAGTAGGCCAGCATCAGGCCCAGCCAGTCGGGACGCCAGATCAGCCAGCCATCGGGCAGCGGCATCACCTGCAGGCACAGGGCCAGCAGCAGGCTGCTCCACACCAGCAAGAGACCACGGATTCCCAGGGCACCCATCAGCGTTGCAGCTCCTGTGGCGGTTCGACGACGGAAAAGGACTCATCCCAGAGCGCCTCCCCGGGCCGCGGCTCCGGCGGCGGAAACAGCAGCAGGAAGTGGCGGGAGCGCTGCAACTGCGCCGCCGGCTCGGCGGTGACCCGGGCGAAGGGCTCGCCGGGGTCGTGCTCCACCGAGACCACCCGGCCCACCGGATAGCCCTGCGGGAAGCGCCCCGCCAGCCCCGAGGTGAGCAACCGGTCACCGACGCGGATATCGGCGGTATCCGGCACATGCATGACATTGAGCCGCTCGTAGTGACCGCTGCCCTGGACCACGAAGCGCAGGCCATTGCGGGTCACCTGCACCGGCAGGGCATGGCTGGCGTCGTTGATCATCAGCACCCGGCTGGAGAAGGCGGAGACCGCGGTGACCTGCCCCACCAGCCCCGAGGCGTCCATCACCGGCTGACCCACGTAGGCGCCGTCGCGGCGACCGCGGTCGATCACCATCTGATGGGTGAAGGGGTCGGAATCCAGGGAGAGCAGTTCGGCGGTGATATAGGGCATCTCGTCCCGCCGCGCCGCCCGCAGCAGCTCGCGCAGGCGCACGTTTTCGGCGGTGAGATGGGCGGTCTGCTGGGCGCGCTGGGAGAGGGTCAGCAACTGCTCGCGCAGGCGGCGATTCTCCTCGACCAGGGCGCGCTGGTCGGAGAGCGCCAGCGCCCCCCAGGTCAGCACCTCGCTGGGCAGGCTGACCACCCACTGCACGGGCGCCACCAGGGTAGAGAGCTGGGCGCGCAGCTCGTCCATGCGCGTGAAGCGGTGTTCCGCGAACATCAGGCCGAAGGCGACTATCGCACACAGCAGCATGCGATAGCCGGGCACCGCGCCGTGTGAGAACAAGGGTTTGATAGGCGCTCTCCCCGAAGTCAGCCCGGCCCCAGTCTCAGTCGCTGGACAGCAGCTCGAAGGTGTGCTGGTCGATCATCTCCAGCGCCTTGCCGCCGCCCCGGGCCACGCAGGTCAGCGGGTCCTCGGCGACGATCACCGGCAGGCCGGTCTCTTCCGAAATCAGCTTGTCCAGATCGCGCAGCAGGGCGCCACCGCCGGTCAGCACCAGGCCACGCTCGGCGATATCCGAGGCCAGCTCCGGGGGCGACTGCTCCAGGGCGCTCTTCACCGCGGTGACGATGGAAGAGAGGGTCTCCTGCAGGGCCTCGAGGATCTCGTGGGAATTGAGGGTGAAGCTGCGCGGAATGCCCTCGGCCAGGTTGCGGCCGCGCACGTCGATCTCGCGCAGCTCGCCGCCGGGGTAGGCACAGCCGATCTCCTGCTTGATACGCTCGGCGGTGGCCTCGCCGATCAGGCTACCGTAGTGGCGACGCACATAGGCGATGATCGCCTCGTCGAAGCGGTCGCCACCGACGCGGATCGACTCGGAGTAGACCACGCCGTTGAGCGAGATGATGGCGATCTCGCTGGTGCCGCCGCCGATATCCACCACCATGGAGCCCTGGGCTTCTTCCACCGGCAGGCCGGCGCCGATGGCCGCCGCCATGGGTTCCTCGATCAGGAACACCTCGCGCGCCCCGGCGCCCTCGGCGGACTCCTTGATGGCGCGACGCTCGACCTGGGTCGACATGCAGGGCACGCAGACCAGCACCCGCGGGCTGGGGGTCAGGAAGGTGCTCTGATGCACCTTGCGGATAAAGTGCTGCAGCATCTGCTCGGTCACGGTGAAGTCGGCGATCACGCCATCCTTCATCGGCCGGATGGCGGTGATATTGCCCGGGGTGCGACCCAGCATGCGCTTGGCATCCGAGCCCACCGCAGCCACGCTGCGCATATTGCCGGCCTGGCGAATCGCCACCACCGACGGTTCATCCAGCACGATGCCCCGTCCACGGACATAGATCAGCGTATTGGCCGTTCCCAGGTCGATGGACAGATCGCTGGAGAACAACCCCCTTAAACGTTTAAACATGAAAGTCTTTCACCTAGTGCAGACCGGAACCGGAACCCTGTGCGGAGGCAAACGGTATCATCGCCACCCGGAAGCGGCAAGCGACAACGCCTGCCAGCACGGCCAAGATATGGTACCTTTTGGCGTTATTTTCCCCGCACCGATGGGCGCTCCCCCATGGCAGCCTGTCGGTCGATGTTCATCCTGTTAAGGAATTCCGATCATGGCGCTTGAACAGACCCATGTGCAGCGCGCGGCGCATCTGGCACGCCTGGCGCTGGATGACGCGGACGCCGACCGCTACCTGGACGACCTGAGCAATATCCTGGCGATGGTCGACCAGCTCCAGGGCATCGACACCACGGGGGTCGCCCCCCTGGCCCACCCCCTGGACGCCACCCAGCGCCTGCGCGCCGACGAGGTCACCGAAGCCGACCAGCGCGAGACCTTCCAGCGCTGCGCCCCGGCGGTGGAGAACGGCCTCTACCTGGTGCCCCGCGTGGTCGAGTGATCACGCCCGACGTTATCCCGTCCCGACCCGGAGACACTCACCCGATGCATGACAAGACCCTCCGCGAACTGGCCGCCTCCCTGGAGGCCGGCGAGTTCTCAAGCCGCGAGCTGACCCAGGCGCTGCTCGGGCGCATCGATCGCCTCGACGGCGAGCTCAACAGCTTTATCAGCGTCACCGCCGACCAGGCGCTGGCCGCCGCCGACGCCGCCGATGCCGCCCGCGGCCGCGGCGAGGCGGGCCCGCTCACCGGCCTGCCCCTGGCCCTCAAGGACATCTTCTGTACCCGGGGGGTCAAGACCTCCTGCGGCTCGAAGATGCTCGACAATTTCGAGGCGCCCTACGACGCCACCCTGGTGGAGAAGCTCCAGGCCGCCGGCACGGTGAGCCTCGGCAAGACCAATATGGACGAGTTCGCCATGGGCTCCTCCAACGAGAACAGCTTCTATGGCCCGGTGAAGAACCCCTGGGACCTCGGCGCCGTACCCGGCGGCTCCTCCGGCGGCAGCGCCGCCGCGGTGGCCGCGGGCCTGGTGCCGGCGGCGCTGGGCACCGATACCGGTGGCTCGATCCGCCAGCCGGCGGCCTTCTGCGGTATCACCGGTCTGAAACCCACCTATGGCCGGGTCTCCCGCTACGGCATGATCGCCTACGCCTCGAGCCTGGATCAGGCCGGTCCCATGGCTCGCACCGCCGAAGACTGCGCCCTGCTGCTAGGCGCCATCGCCGGTCACGACGTGCGCGACTCCACCAGCGTGGCCCGGGGCGTGCCGGATTACACCGCCACCCTCGACGACTCCCTGTCGGGGCTGAAGATCGGCCTGCCCAGGGAGTATTTCGGCGAGGGCCTCGACCCGGCGGTGGCCGAGGCGGTCCAGGCGGCCATCAAGGTCTACGAGTCCCTGGGCGCCACGGTCCGCGAGGTGAGCCTGCCGCATACCCACCTGGCGATCCCCGCCTACTATGTCATCGCCCCGGCGGAGGCCTCCTCCAACCTGTCGCGTTTCGACGGCGTGCGCTTCGGCCATCGTTGCGAGGATCCGACCGACCTGATCGACCTCTACAAGCGCTCCCGCGCCGAGGGCTTCGGCGAGGAGGTCAAGCGGCGCATCCTGATCGGCACCCACACCCTCTCCGAGGGCTTCTTCGACGCCTACTACACCAAGGCCCAGCAGGTGCGCCGGCTGATCCGCCAGGACTTCCTCGACGCCTTCGAGGAAGTCGACGTGCTGATGGGGCCGGCCTCCCCCACCCCGGCCTTCGACCTGGGCGCCAACAAGGACCCGGTCTCCATGTACCTGCAGGACATCTACACCATCGCCATCAACCTGGCGGGCATCCCCGGCATCAGCGTACCGGCGGGCTTCGTCGGCAAGCGTCCCATCGGCCTGCAGATCCTCGGCAGCCACTTCGCCGAGGCCCAGCTGCTCAACGTGGCCCACCAGTTCCAGCAGGCCAGCGACTGGCACCTGCGCCGCCCCGATTTCGCCAAGGAGACCGCATGATGGAATGGGAGACCGTGATCGGCCTGGAGGTCCACGTTCAGCTGGCCACCAAGTCGAAGATCTTCTCCGGCGCCTCCACCGCCTTCGGCGCCGAGCCCAACACCCAGGCCTGCGCCGTGGACCTGGGCCTGCCCGGGGTGCTGCCGGTACTGAACGAGCAGGCGGTGGCCATGGCGGTGCAGTTCGGCCTGGCGATCCATGCCGAGATCCCCGAGGTCTCGGTGTTCGACCGCAAGAACTACTTCTACCCGGACCTGCCCAAGGGCTACCAGACCAGCCAGATGTATCACCCCATCGTCGGCGCCGGCGAGGTGGAGATCGCCCTGGACAACGGCGGCACCAAGCGTATCCGCGTGCATCATGCCCACCTGGAGGAGGACGCCGGCAAGTCGCTCCACGAGGACTTCCACGGCATGACCGGCATCGACCTCAACCGGGCCGGCACGCCGCTGCTGGAGATCGTCTCCGAGCCGGACATGCGCTCGGCGAAGGAAGCGGCCGCCTACCTGAAGGCCATTCACTCCATCGTCACCTATCTCGGCATCAGTGACGGCAATATGGCCGAGGGCTCGATGCGCTGCGACGTCAACGTCTCGGTGCGCCCCAAGGGCCAGGCGGAGTTCGGCACCCGCGCCGAGATCAAGAACGTCAACTCCTTCCGCTTCGTGGAGCGGGCCATCGCCTATGAGGTGGAGCGCCAGATCGAGCTGATCGAGGACGGCGGCCGGGTGGTCCAGGAGACCCGCCTCTACGACCCGGAGCGGGACGAGACCCGCGGCATGCGCACCAAGGAGGAGGCCAACGACTACCGTTACTTCCCCTGCCCGGACCTGCTGCCGGTGGTGCTCGACCAGGCCTATGTCGACCACCTGCGCGACAACCTGCCGGAGCTGCCCGACGAGAAGCGCGCGCGCTTCCAGGGCGAGCTCGGCCTCTCCGCCTACGACGCCGGGGTGCTCTCGGCGAGTCGCGCCATGGCCGACTACTTCGAGGCGGTGAAGGACGCCTGCGGCGACGCCAAGCAGGCCGCCAACTGGGTGATGGGCGAGCTCGCCGGCGCCTTGAACCGCGAGGGCCTGGCCATCGAGGACAGCCCGGTCAGTGCCGCCCAACTGGGCCAGCTGATCGCCCGGGTGCTCGACGACACCATCAATGGCAAGGCCGCCAAGCAGGTCTTCCAGGCGCTATGGCATGGGGAAGGTGACAGTGCCGATGCGCTGATCGAGGCCAAGGGCCTCAAGCAGGTCACCGACAGCGGCGCCATCGAGGCGATGATCGACCAGGTCATCGCCGACAGTCCCGCCCAGGTGGCCCAGTATCGCGACGCCGAGCCGGACAAGCGCGGCAAGATGATCGGCTACTTCGTCGGCCAGGTGATGAAGGCTTCCCGGGGCACCGCCAACCCCCAGCAGGTCAACGCCCTGCTCAAGGAAAAGCTCGACGCCCTGTGCTGAGCAGCGGAGGCGGGCCGCCCGGCCCGCCCCTTCGATTTCAGAGGACGACCCATGGCAGATGATGTCGGCGCGCGACTGCGTGCCTTGCGCAACCTCAGGGGCATCTCCCAGCGCGAGCTGGCCAAGCGCTGTGGGGTCACCCACTCCAGCCTGTCGTTGATCGAACAGGGCAAGGTGAGCCCCTCGGTGAGCTCCCTGAAGAAGATCCTCGACGCCATTCCCATCGGCGTCGGCGACTTCTTCACCATGGACCTGGAGAGCCGCGACCAGGTCTTCTACTCCGCCGACGAGCTGGCCGACATGGGCAGCGGCGAGGTGATCTTCAAGCTGGTGGGGGCCAACCGCGAGGCCCGGGCGCTCTCCTTTATGATCGAGACCTACCCCCCGGGCACCGATACCGGGCGCGAGATGATCGCCCACCAGGGCGAGGAAGCCGGGGTGGTACTGGAGGGCGAGATCGAGATCACCATCGGCGCCGAGACCCGGATACTGGGCACCGGCGAGGCCTACTACTTCGATACCAATGTGCCCCACCGCTTCCGCAACGCCGGCAAGACGCCCTGCCGCCTGGTCAGCTGCTGCACCCCCGCCAAGGCATTCTAGCTCGGCGTCTCACCCACGACTCCCGCCGGCGCCCCGCGCCGGTTTTTTTAGGTTCTTCGCAGATCAGCGTGAAGCCACGATATAACAGATCTCAGACTGGCTACTGTGGGAGTCCGGATTCCGGACGATTGGCGCCGTCAGGCGCCCTGATGCTTGCCAGGATCGCCCTTCGGGCGATATCGCGCAGAATCTGCGCTCCCACCGTGATGTTCACGCCAGAGTGCGATGAACCGTTTTTTATGGCGCCTTCGCCATGCCTCACCTTTCTCCTTCCCCCGCCTTTGACAGCCATCGACGAAGCTGGAATCATATTTGTGAAAACTATTTCCACAAAAGGATTCCGAGCATGCCCATCGTCAATATCCAACTGATCGAAGGCCGCAGCGACGCCCAGAAGGAGGCGCTGATCGAGAAGGTCACCGAGGCCTGCGTGGCCTCCATCGACTGCACCCCGGAGAGCGTGCGCATCCTGCTCTCCGATGTCTCCACCCAGCACTTCGGCGTGGCCGGGGAGTCGGTAGCCAAGCGCCGCGCCGCCAAGGAGACCGCCTCCTGATCTAACGCCGCGCGACCAGCTCTGGGGGCGCCCCTTCGATGGAGGCCGGCTCGCCCCCGCCCCAACACCCTCCCCGACACCTTGCCCGACACCTTGCCCGGCAAGGCAGCCGCCCTGCCGGCGCCCCCCTCTCTCCGCTGAACCGCATCGCCCGTCGTGACGGGCTCCCGGCCACGCCAAACCAGCGACAGGAGCACGTTCCGACGGGGACTAAGCCCGGCGATCCTCCGGCGGCGTCGCCATGATATCGCCCGGGGCATCGAGCATGCGGCACAACGCATCGACGGCCTGCGAATCACTCTCCTTGCGCCAGGCCAGCATCAGCTGCGAGGTGATCGGCAGATCCTCCAGCTCGTAGGCCACCAGGTCGCTCTCCCCCCGCACCATGATGCTCGGCATGATGGCATACCCCATGCCCGTGGCCACCAGGCTGCGGATGGTGATGTCGTCATGACACTCCTGAACGGTATTGGGCACGATGCCCGCCCGCCGGAAGCATCGATCGACCCTGTCGTAGCTGCCCGGCGTCGAGTCGCGGCTGAAGCGAATGAAAGGCGCCTCGGCGAAGGCTCGCAGCGAAGTCGGTGACGCCTCCGTGAGGGGATGGCGGCGGCTGACGATGACCGCCATGCGGTAACTGGCGATCGGCAGGCGGGCCAACCGGGGATCCTCTTCCCGCTCGGTGAACAGGATGCCGGCATCGATGCCGCCGTCGAGAATCGCCTGCCTCTGCGGGCCAGACAGCATCGATTCCAGGGTCAGCCGAATGCTCGGATGCTGCGCCCGGAAACGGCTGATCAGGCTCGAGATGCTCGGAATATAGGGGTGAATGGTGGTGATGCCGATCGCCAGGCTATCGCTGTAGCCATCCGAGATGGCCCGGGTCTTCTTGGCCACGCTGTCCAGTTCGGCCACCAGTCGGCGTCCGTGGTCGTAGAGGAACCGGCCGGCGCGCGTCAGCGACACCCCCTTGCGATCGCGCTCGAAGAGCCGGGCCCCGACCCGCTCCTCGAGCAGGCGGATCTGTCGCGTCAGGGCGGGCTGGGCGACCGGAATCCGCCTGGCCGCCGCGGTGATGGAACCGGCCTCCACCACGGCGAGAAAGTACTTCAGTTTCTTGATATCCATGGACCTGCCTCGGCGCTCGGACCGGGCAGCATACCAAAAAAGCATGACCGCATAGGAAAGAAGTATTTTTTCTCTCCTCAGCGGCCTGAGCATACTGGAAATCGCTTATCCCAGGGCGGTGGATGGACGCTTCACAGGCGTCGGCGACACCACTTCCGCCTGACTCCCGACCAGAACAAGCACAGGACAATGCGATGCAAGCGCGTGATGCACAACGAATGATCGCCTTTCGACGGGAGCTGCACCGCTACCCCGAACTCTCCTGCGAGGAACACCAGACGGCAGGGCGCGTCGCCACCCTGCTGCGCGATATCGGCGTCGACGAAGTGCATGAGGGGATCGGCGGCCATGGTATCGTGGCCGTGATCCACGGACAGCAGCCCGGCCCGTCCGTCGGCCTGAGGGCCGACATCGACGCCCTGCCCCTGCAGGAAGCCACCGGGCTGGCACACTGCTCGACCCATGACAATGTCATGCATGCCTGCGGGCATGATGGCCATACCGCCATGCTGATGGGCGCGGCCCTGGACCTGATCCAGACGCGCCCGGCACGCGGGCGGGTCGTTCTGATCTTCCAGCCCGCCGAAGAGCTGGGCACCGGCGCCCCGGCGATGATCGAGGACGGACTCCTCGAGCGCTTCCCCATCCAGGCCGTCTTCGGCCTGCACAACTGGCCGGGGGTGGAAGCGGGTGCCTTCGTCATCCATGACACCCCGCACATGGCCTCCAGCGATGATTTCGAGCTGAGCTTCCACTCCGAGGGCGGACATGGGGCCATGCCGCATCTGACCACCGATCCGGTCGTCGCCGCCGGGCTCTTCGTCACCGCGGCGCAGCAGATCGTCAGCCGCAATGTCGACCCCGAGGACATCGCCGTGGTCAGCCTGGGCAGCCTGCAGGGCGGGCATGCCAGCAACATCATTCCCGCCACGGTGCGGCTCAAGGGCACGGCCCGCTGCTTCAAGCCGGACGTTCGCCGCCGGCTCGAAACGCGGATTCGCGAGGTCGCCGAGGGCATCGCCCGTGCCAGCGGCTGCGACGTGACACTGAACTATGTGCCCTCGACGCCCGCGGTGGTCAACGACGCCGCCTGCACCAGGCTGTGCCGGGAGGTGATCGAGGCGCGCTGGGGCCGAGATCGACTGGTCTCCCACCCCATCAGCATGGGTGCCGATGACATGGGCTTCCTCCTCGAGGCCGTGCCCGGCGCCTATGGCTGGATCGGCAACGGCAAGGGGTCCGCGCTGCATCAGCCGGACTACGACTTCAACGACGACATTCTGGAGGCGGGCAGCGATTTCCTCGCCGGCGTGGCTCGGCGCTTCCTCGATAACAACCACTAGACCCTGAGGCCTGGCATGAACGATTTCGACACAACAACGACACTCGAAACGCCATCACCGCGACCCCTGAAGTTCCCACATATCTTCGTGGTGTTGTTCACCTTTATCTGCATCGCCGCGCTCTCGACCTACCTGGTCGATGCGGGCAGCTATGAGCGCACCACCACCGAGCAGGGTCGGACCGTCGTCGTGCCGGGCAGCTACGCCCCGGTGGAGACCGACCCGGCCGGCTGGCTGACGCCCTTCATGGCCGTCTTCGAGGGCATGCGGGAAGGCAGCAGCATCATCTTTTTCATCTTTATCTCCGGCGGCGCCTTCGGCGTGCTCAAGGCCACGGGCGTGCTGCAGACCCTCGTGGCCAGCCTCAGTCAGGCCCTCTCCGGGCGCGACATCGCCCTGATCCCCCTGCTGATGCTGCTATTCGCCGCCGGCGGCGCCACCTTCGGCCTGGCCGAGGAGACCATTGCCTTCATCATTATCCTGGCGCCGATGCTGCGCCTGCTGGGCTATGACTCCATCACCGCCGCCGCCGTCCCCCTGGTCGGCGCCGGTGCCGGCTTCTCGGCGGCCTTTATGAACCCCTTCACCGTCGGCGTGGCCCAGGATATTGCCCAGCTGCCGCTCTTCTCCGGCATGACGCTGCGCGCCTGCTACTGGACGCTCTTCGTCGGCGTCAGCATCGCCTTCGTGACGCGCTATGCGGCCAGGGTCAAGGCACAGCCCGAGCGCAGCCTTACCTACCACAGCGACCGCCGACAATTCGGCAACCCCGCCCCCCTGCAGGGACAGCAGCGACTGAGCCTGTCGGACAAGCTGGTGCTGTCGGCCTTCGTCGGGGCCATCGCCGGCATCGCCTATGGCGTTATTCGCCATGGCTGGTACATCGGCGAGATGTCGGGCGTCTTCCTGCTGATGGGGATCCTGGTGGGCGCCCTGGCCCGCATGGGGCCCAACGAAATCGCCGAGCATTTCGTCAACGGCTTCAAGGAGATCGCCATGGGCGCCCTGGTGGTGGGGTTCGCCTATGGCATCCTGATCGTGCTCAAGGATGGCAGCATTCTCGATACCATCCTGTATCGGCTCGAAGGGCTACTGAGCGGCATGCCGGCGGTACTGACCGCCATCGGCATGTTCCTGGTGCAGCTGCTGCTGAACTTCCTGGTGCCCTCCGGCAGCGGACAGGCGGCCCTGACCATGCCCCTCATGGTGCCCTTGGCCGACCTGGTGGGCGTGACCCGCCAGACCGCGGTGCTCGCCTTCCAGTTCGGCGACGGCATCTCCAATATCATCACCCCCACCTCGGGCTACTTCATGGCCGGCCTGGCCGTGGCCGGGGTGTCCTGGAGCAAATGGATCAAGTGGATAGCGCCCCTGGCCCTCACCCAGTTGGTGCTGGCGGGCGGCATGATCACCCTGGCTCACCTGCTCTCCTGGACCTGAAAGGAATCCTCCCATGACGATCAAGCGCATTACCCTGCACGGCATCCGCCTGCCCCTCAAGCGACCCTTCAAGATCGCCTACGACAGCTACGAGGAAATCGAGAGCCTGGTGGTCAGCATCGAGTCGACCCGTGGCGATATCGGCTGGGGCGAGGCCGTGGTCGACCAGCATGTCTCCGGCGAGACCTGGCAAGCGGCACGCGACGTCATCGCCAGGGAACTGGCCCCCCTGCTGATCGGCAAGTCCGCCGACGATATCGGCGCCTTCCATCATGCCGCCGAGGCGCGCCTGCGGCACAACCCCTCCGCCAAGGCGGCCCTGGATATCGCCCTGCATGACCTGCTGGCCCGGCAGTGCCGGCGACCGCTCTACTCCCTGCTCGGCGGCCGCTGCCATGAACGCCTCGAACTCCCCAGCGTGATCAGCATGCTGTCGCCGGAGGAGATGGCACGCCAGGCCGACGAGGCGTGCCGACAAGGCTTCCGCTCGATCAAGATCAAGCTCGGCGATGCGCCGGACGCCGACGTCGAACGCATCGCCCGGGTGCGGGAGGCGCTGCCGCCCGGCATGGCCCTGAGAGTGGATGCCAACCAGGGCTGGAGCGCCAAGCAGGCACTGGAGGTGATCCGCCGGGCCGCCCCCTACCGGGTGGAGTGGTACGAACAACCGGTGTTCATCGAGAACCTCGAGGCCTTGGCCCGGGTGACCCGGGCCACGGAGGCGGTGATCATGGCCGACGAGCCGATCCACGGGCTCCGCGACATGCTCCGGGTCATCCGCCTCGAGGCGGCCGACATGGTCAACATCAAGCTGATGAAATCCGCCGGCCTGCATGCCGCCCGCGCCATGGCCGACCTGGGCATGGCGGCCGACATCCCCTGCCAGGTGGGCTCGATGGTGGAATCCTCCATCGCCACCCTGGCCGGCGCCCACCTGGCTATCGCCCATCCCAACATCATTGCCAACGACCTGGTCGGCCCCGAGATGCTCTCGAGCGACGTGGCCGAGATGCCGGGGGACGGCACCCATATCCCCCTGGACGACTCACCGGGGCTCGGCATCCGGGTCGACGGCGACCGGGTGCGCGAGCTCAGCGTCTTCGAGGAGCGCATCGACTGAGCCAGCAAACTCGAGGACAGGTTTCGGGCCCGGCCAATGCCGGGCCCGAGGCGTTTCTGGGTGACCGGTCCCGATCCCGCCCCACAAAAAAGCCGGCCCCGTAGAGGCCGGCAAACCGATAGAGGCAGACATCCGTCTATCAGTGCATCGCTCGTTGTGTGTGGACTTATCCCTCCAGGGACATCCACACCGTCTTCAGTTCGGTGTACTCCGCCAGGCTATGGTGGGACTTGTCGCGGCCGTTGCCGGACTGCTTGACGCCGCCGAAGGGCACCGTCTGGTCGCCACCGGCCCAGTTGTTGACGAACACCTGGCCGGAGTGGAGCTTGCGCGAGACGCGCATGACGCGGTCGATGTCCTGGCTCCACAGCCCCGCGGCCAGGCCGTAGTCGCTGTCGTTGGCCATGGCCACCGCCTCGTCCTCGCTGTCGAAGCCGAACACCGACAGCACCGGGCCGAAGATCTCCTCGCGACCGATGGTCATGGCCGGGGTCACGCCGTCGAAGACGGTGGGCGGGATAAAGTAGCCAGCCCCGTCGAGGGCCTGGCCGCCGGCGCGCAGTGTCGCGCCCTCCTCGGCGCCCTTGGCGATATAGTCGAGCACCCGGCGATACTGGGTCTCGTCGACCATGGCGCCCATAAAGCTCGCGGGATCCAGCGGGTCGCCGGGCTGCATGCCCTTGGCGGCCTCGACCACCTTGTCGACGAAGGCCTCACGGATCGAGTTCTCCACCAGCAGGCGCGAGCCGGCGATGCACACCTCGCCCTGGTTATGGAAGATCGCCGCGGCGGCGTGCTGGGCCACCTTATCCAGGTCCTTGCAGTCGGCGAAGACCAGGTTGGGGGACTTGCCGCCGCACTCCAGGTAGACCCGCTTGAGGTTGGACTGACCGGCGTACTGCATCAGCTGCTTGCCCACCTGGGTGGAGCCGGTGAAGGCCAGGCAGTCGACCTCCATGGACAGCGCCAGGGCCTTGCCCACGGTGTGGCCGTAACCGGGCAGCACCTGGAAGACGCCCCGCGGCAGGCCCGCCTCCTTGGCCAACTGGGCCAGGCGCAGCGCCGACAGCGGCGACTTCTCCGAGGGCTTCAGGATCACGCAGTTGCCGGCGGCCAGCGCCGGGGCGATCTTCCAGGCGGTCATCATCAGCGGGAAGTTCCAGGGCACGATGGAGGCCACCACGCCCAGGGGCTCGCGCAGCACCAGGCCCAGGCTGTCGTCGCCGGTGGGGGCCACCTCGCCGTAGACCTTGTCGATGGATTCCGCCTGATGGCGGACGGTGCCGATGGCACCGGCCATATCGCCCAGCGAGCTGGAGACCGGCTTGCCCATGTCCAGGGTATCGAGCAGCGCCAGCTCGTCCTTGTGGGCCTCCATCAGCTCGGCGAGGCGCAGCAGCGTCTGCTTGCGCTTGGCCGGCGCCAACCGCGCCCAGTCACCCCGGGCATGGGCGGCCCGGGCCGCGGCCACGGCCCGCTCGGCATCGGCGGCGTCGCAGCTGGCGACATGCGCCAGGGTCTCGCCGGTGGCCGGGTTGAGGGTCGCCAGGGTCGCGCCGTCGACGGCATCGACGAAGGCGTCGTCGATAAAGGCGCGGGTCTCCAGGCTCGGGATCAGGCGCTCGGCCAGGGCCTGCCAGTCGGCACGGCTCTGGGGGCGTTGGCTTGCGGTCATGCGGTCTCCTCCGGCTGTGGGGCCCGGGCCAGGCGCGCCGCGGTGGCGTCCAGGGCCGCTCGAGCCTTACTCACCAGTTCGTCGATTTCGGCGTGGCTGATCACCAGGGGCGGTGACATGACCATGGTATCACCCACCGAACGCATCACCAGGCCGCTATCGAAGCAGAAGTCGCGGCACAGGGGGCCGGCGCCCAGGGCCTTGTCGAAGCGCTCGCCGGTGGCCGGGTCGATCAGTTCCAGGGCCCCCATCAGCCCCAGGGAGCGGGCCTGGCCCACCAGCGGATGCTCGGCCAGCTCGCTCCAGCGCTTGGCCAGGTAGGGACCGAGGTCGTCGCGGACCCGTTCCACCACGCCCTCGGCCTCCATCAGCTCCAGGTTCTTCAGCGCCACGGCGGCACAGGTGGGGTGACCGGAGTAGGTGAAGCCGTGGAAGAACTCGCCGCCCTCCTCGATCAGGGTATTGGCCACCCGCTCTCCCACCAGCACCCCGCCGATGGGCAGGTAACCGGAGGAGAGGCCCTTGGCGATGGGCATCAGGTCGGGCTTGAGGTCATAGTGAACGCTGCCGAACCACTCGCCCAGGCGCCCGAAACCGCAGATCACCTCGTCGGCGACCAGCAGGATATCGTACTTGGCCAACACTTCCTTGACCGCCGGCCAGTAGCTCTCCGGCGGCATGATGGCGCCACCGGCGCCCTGCACCGGCTCGGCGATAAAGGCCCCCACGTTCTCCTCGCCGAGCTCGAGGATCTTCGCCTCCAGCGCCGCGGCGCACTCGCGGCCGAAGGCCTCGGGGCTCTGATCGCGACCCTCGCCGAACCAGTAGGGCTGGCGAATATGCGCGATGTTCGGCACGCAGGGACCGCCCTGACCATGCATGGCATCCATGCCGCCGAGGCTCATGCCGGCCAGGGTAGAGCCGTGGTAGCCGTTCTCGCGACCGATGATCCACTGCTTCTCCGGCTTCCCCTTGAGGGCCCAGTAGCGGCGCACCATGCGCAGCACGGTGTCGTTGGACTCGGAGCCGGAGCCGGTGAAGAAGACATGACTGATATGCTCCGGCGCCAGTTGCACCAGCTTCTCGGCCAGCTTCACCGCGGGCGGATGGGTGGTCTTGAAGAAGTTGTTGTAGTAGGGCAGCTGGGTCAGCTGAGCGCTGGCCGCCTCCACCAGTTCCTGGCGGCCATAGCCCAGGTTGACGCACCACAGGCCGGCCATGCCGTCGAGGATGCGGTTGCCCTCGCTGTCATAGATATAGACGCCTTCGGCGCGCTCGATGATCCGGCTACCCTCTTCCCCCAGCGCCTTGAAGTCGGTGAAGGGGTGCAGGTGATGGGCACGATCCAGGGCCTGATAGTCACGAGTCGTCATGGATAAGCTCTCCAGGAAGGGCCCTTAGGCCGGCTGAGTGGGGGAAGAGGTGGAAGCGACGCCCCGGTGGGCGGCGCAGGCGGCGGAGAAGCCACGGAACAGGGCATCGTGGAGGGCATGCTCGCGGGGCTGCCACTCCGGGTGCCACTGCACCGCCAGGGCGAAGCTGGCGGCATTCGCCACCGAGACCGCCTCGATCAGGCCGTCCGGGGCCCAGCCCTCGGCGACCAAGCCTTCGCCCAGGCGATCGACGCCCTGCTGATGCAGGGAGTTGACCCGCGAGCGGGTGTCGCCGAGCAGACGCGCCAGGGCGCCATCGGCGCGCAGCTCCAGGTCATGCACCGGGGCATACTGGGCGGCCTTGTCGGCACCGCTGGGCTCGCGGTGATCGAGCATCCCGGGCACCTCCTGCACCGCCTGATGCAGGCTACCGCCGAAGGCCACGTTGAGCTCCTGGAAGCCGCGGCAGATGCCCAGCAGCGGAAGCTCCAGGGCCAGGGCCTCATGAATCCAGGTCAGGGCGGCGGCATCGCGGTGGCGGTCGTCGCGGGTATTCTGAGGGGCGCGCTCGGCGCCGTAGCGATGGGGCTCTACGTTGGTGTAGCTGCCAGTGAGCAGCAGCCCATCGACCCGGGAGAGCAGCTCCCGGGCCAGGTCGCGATCATTTTCCTGATCGCTCCACACCGGCAGGATCACCGGATTGAGCCCATACTCTCGCAGGGCACTCAGGTACTTGTCGGTCACCATCTGGGCGGCGTGCCCCTCCACCTCACGGCGGCAGGCGATCACCCCCACCAGGGGTCGTGTCGTCATGGCTGGCTCCTCGCAGGATCGCTCGGGCGTTGTTATGGTTTACTCAACATACCGCCGTTGATTTATCTTTCCAAGCACCCTCGCCAAAAAAACCAGAAGCAAAAATCCAACTTATTGTTTTTAAAAGAGCAAACCCCGCTTCATCCAAAAGTCTAAGAACCGAAAAAACGTAAAGGATTTGACAACACCCACCCACCAAGAAAGGATAAAGGTCATCTACAACGACCATAAGCCCCATAGGTGAGCGCCATGTCTTCCACTCCCACCGATGACGTCCAGGCCTTTCTCGACCGCCACCCGGAGATCGACAGCTTCGACCTGCTGATCAGCGACCTCAATGGCGTCATCCGCGGCAAGCGCATCCCCCGGGAAAACCTGACCAAGGCCTATGACAGCGGCATCGCCCTGCCCGCCTCGGTCTTCGCCCTGGATATCAACGGCAACACCATCGAAGAGACCGGCCTGGGCCTGGCCATCGGTGACAGCGACCGTCTCTGTCGGCCGATTCCCGGCAGCCTGATGCCGGTGCCCTGGCTGCGCGATGGTCGCCAGGGTCAACTGTTGATGACCATGGTGGAGTCCGACGAGTCGCCCTTCTTCGCCGACCCCCGCCAGGTGCTTTCCCGGGTTCTGGGACGCTTGACCGCCCAGGGCCTGACCCCGGTGGTGGCCCTGGAGCTGGAGTTCTACCTGGTGGACCGCCAGCGGACCGAGGCGGGGCTGATCCAGCCGCCGCGCTCCCCGGGCAGCGGCGAGCGGGCCACCCAGAGCCAGCTCTACTCGATGCTGGAGCTGGACGAGTACGCCGACTTCCTGGAGGAGATCCAGGCCGCCGCCGAGACCCAGGGCCTGCCCCTGGACACTGCCCTCAAGGAGTGTGCCCCGGGGCAGTTCGAGATCAATCTGATCCACTGCGCCGATGCCATCCAGGCCTGCGACAGCGCCGTGCTGCTCAAGCGACTGATCAAGGGCGTGGCCCTCAAGCATGGCTTCGAGGCCACCTTCATGGCCAAGCCCTACGGCCAGGAGGCCGGCAACGGCACCCATGTGCATATCAGCCTGCTCGACGCCGAGGGCAACAACGTCTTCAGCGAGACCGGCGACGATGTCCTCGGCAGCCCCCGCCTCAACCAGGCGGTGGCCGGGTTGCTGGAGCACATGCCCAGCTCCATGGCGCTGTTCGCCCCCAACCTCAACTCCTTCCGCCGCCTGCAGCCGGGGCTCTATGTGCCCATGGCCCCCACCTGGGGCTTCGACAACCGCTCGGTGGCCCTGCGCGTGCCCTCCGGGCCTCGGGTGGCACGCCGCATCGAGCACCGGGTGGCCGGCGCGGACGTCAATCCCTACCTGCTGCTGGCCACCCTGCTGGCCTCCCTGCATGACGGCCTGACTCGCGAGCTGACCCCGCCGCCGGCGATCACCGGCAACGCCTACGACCAGGTGGAGGACAGCCTGACCAATAGCTGGCAGCAGGCCCTGGACCTGCTGGAGGCGGACGAAGTGCTGGGCGAGGCCCTGGGCCGCGACTTTATCCACGTCTTCGTGGCCAATCGCCGCGCCGAGCGGGCCCAGGCCATGCAGGCGGTGAGCCAGCTCGAATATGACTGGTATCTCCGCCACGTCTGATCGCCCAGCCTATGGCGGCAGGCTGACCTGGTGGCAGGCACTACGCAAAGACGCTGTGAACCCATCCCTGGGCGCTCGACTTTTTCATCCCTGAAAAAGACGCTTTGCTACGACCTGCCCCCAGTTCCGCCGCCCTGACGACAGCAACAACGACCGCCACAACGATAAACACGGAATCTCCGGCTCGCGACGCGAGCCGGCGGGCCGGATTTGCCCACCCCAACGACCGCCACAACAAAGAGGCAAGCTCCTATGGAAACCCCCAAACGACTCTGGCTGACCGGCCTGCTGCTCTTGCTGCTGATGGCCGCCGGCCCTCTGCTGGCCGATGAACGCCTGTCAACTCCCGGCCTGATTCTCCAGGGCGTGGGCTTCGAGATCGAGGTCGGTGCCGATGCCGGCCACCGCCTGACCCTGGATGGCCAGCCGCTGACGCTGGTCGAAGGCGAGGCGGGCCAGTGGCTCGCCGAGGCCAGCCTCGGCGAAGGGACCGGCGTCCTGGAGCTCTTCGACGCCCAGGGCCAGCTGCTCGAGCGCCAAACGCTCTCGGCCATTCCCGCCTGGCTCTCCCTGGTTCCGGCACTGACCGCCATCGGTATCGCGCTGATCTTCCGCCAGGTGATCGTGGCACTCTTCCTGGGGATCCTGCTGGGGGGCTGGATCTACCACGGCATGAGCGCCGCGGCGCTGTTCACCGCCTTCAACGAGACGGTCAGCGTGCACCTGCTGGAGGCCGCCAGCGACAGCGAACACATGGCGGTGGTGCTCTTCTGCTTGCTGATCGGCGGCATGGTGGGGATCATCTCCCGCAACGGCGGCACTCAAGGCATCGCCATGCGGATCACCCGTTATATCCGCAACCGCCGCCAGGCCCAGACCACCACCGGCCTGCTGGGGCTGGCGATCTTCTTCGACGACTACGCCAACGCCCTGATCGTCGGCAACACCATGCGCAATATCTGCGACAAGCTGCGCATCTCCCGGGCCAAGCTGGCCTATATCGTCGACTGCACCGCGGCGCCGGTCTCCGCGGTGATGCTGGTCACCACCTGGATCGGCTTCCAGGTCGGCCTGATCCAGCAGGCCATGAGCGAGATCGACGGCTGGAGCGAGTCCGCCTACACCGTCTTTATCAAGTCCCTGCCCTATAACTTCTACCCCTTCCTGGCGGTGGCCTTCGTCTTCCTGCTGGTATGGAGCCGCCGCGACTTCGGCCCCATGCTCGGCGCCGAGCGCCGCGCCCTGGGCGGAGACGCCAGCCGCTCGCCGGTGACGCCCCGGGAAGCGGTGGTGGAAGAGGCCGAGATCGAGACCAAGCCGGGCATCGCCCTGCGCGCCCTCAATGCGGTGATTCCCATGCTGGTGCTGGTGGCCTTTACCATCGGCGGCATCATCACCACCGGCGCCGAAGCCCTGGGCCCGGGCGATCACAGCATCTGGGACACCTTCGGCGAGGGCGACGCCTTCTCCGCCATGATGTGGGGCTCGCTGGCCGCCTGTATCACCGCCGTGGTGATGACCCTGGGCCAGCGCCTGATGAGCATGAGCGAGACCACCCACTACTGGTTCGAGGGGGTCAAGTCGATGCTGCTGCCCCTGACCATCCTGATGATGGCCTGGGCCCTGGCCAACGTGAACGATGCCCTGGGCACCAGCGACTTCCTGATCGCCACCCTCGGTCAGGCGCTCTCGCCGCAGTGGCTGCCGGCCGCCATCTTCACCCTGGCCGCCTTCACCGCCTTCGCCACCGGCTCCTCCTGGGGCGTGATGGGGATCATGATGCCGCTGACCATTCCCCTGGCCTGGGCGATCCTCGACCTGCACGGCCTGGCGGGCACCGCCGAAGGCATGCCGCTGCTCTACGCCTCGGTGGCCGGGGTCCTGGCCGGTGCGGTCTGGGGCGACCACTGCTCGCCGCTGGCCGAGTCCACCCTGCTGGCGGCCATGGCCAGCGGCTGCGACCTGATCGAGCATGTGCGCACCCAGCTGCCCTATGCGCTGCTGGTGGGCGTGGTGGCACTGCTGTTCGGTAGCGTAGGGGTAGGCCATGGCCTGAGCTGGTGGCTGGGCCTGGCGATCGGCCTGGGGGTGCTGGCCCTGGCCCTGCGCCTGCTCGGCAAGCGCGCCGAGGACGGCATCGTCGAGGCGAACCCTGCCCTCGCCAAGTAACGACATCCCAGCCGAAAACGCCAAGGGGGCCGCGATTGCGGCCCCCTTGGCGTTTTAGGACGGGAGACAGGCCCTCGGCCTGGCCAGCCGAGTCGCTTAGGCATCGCCCTCGGCGACCACCGCGGCCTGCCACTGTACCCGACCATCCACCACCGGCAGGCGCTCCGCCCGGGGCGGGTTATCCAGGCGCCGGGTGCGCACCTCGTCATCCAGGCGGTAGGTGACGTTATAGCCCAGATGCTCCTCATGGGTCTCGGTAACGGTATGACACTGCCGTTCGGTGACCGCCTGCACCTGATTGGCCTCGACACGCTCCTGCACCTCGCGACCGGCCAGGCCGCCGCCCACGGCGCCGGCCAGGGTGGCCAGCTTGCGACCGTTGCCGCCGCCTACCTGGTTGCCCAGCAGGCCGCCGACGATGGCCCCGGCGGCGGTACCCACGATGCGGTTGGGGTCCCGGGTCGGCGCCTGATGGTAGGTCACTACCTCTTCGCAGACCTCCCGCGGCACCTCGCTGCGGCGCACCGCGGGCTCCACCCCCAGCACCTCGGCATAGACCGGTTCGGGCACCTCCGCCGCCGGCTCACCGGCGAACTGCTGGCCCTGATAGGCCCCCAGGGCCAGGCCACCCAGGCCCAGGACCGCCAGACTGGTTCCGACGATAATGGCTTTACTCATGACGCCTCCTCGATTCACAACGGGTGGCGAGGCGCCGGCTCCATGGATCACTCGGCGCCGACGAGTCGGCATCCGGCCGCCCCATCGGCAATCACTACAAGACTCTCCCAGTATAAGGAAACCACCCCCTTCCCGGCGCCCGGTGAGCGATTTGTCATGACTTTGCATCGACTGTCGCCGCATGGCGACGTATCGCCGCCCTGCCCCAGAACGACCCCAGCCATCGCCCCGGCGACACTCACCGGCACGCTCGGACGGGGCCGATGCCGCGACTGCACTAGGCTGAGGTCACAAGGCTTACCCTCGAGGCAGGAGATTTATCATGGCGACCCTTCCGACACAGGCGGACGCGGTGATCATCGGCCAGGGCGGTATCGTCGGCGCCTCGGTGGCCCACCACCTGCTCGCCCTGGGCTGGACCCACCTGGTGGGCATCGATGCCGCGGCCATCCCCACCGATGCGGGCTCCACCGCCCACGCCTCCGACTTCTGCTACATGACCTCCCACGACCGCCTGAGCTGCTACACCACCACCTATAGCCAGCGCTTCTACGAGGCCCTGGGGCACTATCACAGGGTCGGCGGCCTGGAGATCGCCCGGGTCGGCGACGAGGCACGCTTCGATGAGCTCAAGCGCAAGGTGGCCTCCGGCAAGGCCTTCGGCACCCGCGCCGAGCTGATCGACGCCGACCAGACGGTGGCGCGCTTCCCGCTGCTCGATCGGGCGCATGTCCTGGGCGCCCTCTGGGACCCGGACGCCGGCCTGGTGGTACCCCGCTCCCAGCGGGTGGCGGGGCGGCTGATCGAGGAGGCGGTGGCCGGCGGCGGGCTGCGCACCTTCGCCGATACCCCGGCCCTGGATATCGACGTCCAGGCGGGCCGGGTGTGCGGCGTCGAGACTCCGAAGGGGCGCATCGCCACGCCCCTGGTGATCCTCGCCTGCGGCATCTGGGGCCCCCTGCCCGCCGCCCTGGCCGGGGCGGCCCTGCCGCTGATGCCGGTGGAGCACCCGCTGCTGTTCTTCGGCCCCTTCGACGACTTCGCCGGCAGCGGCCTGGAGATCGGCTATCCGCTGCTGCGCGACCAGGGCAACTCCGCCTACCTGCGCGATACCGGCGACCCGCGCTCCACCGAGGGCGGCCAACTGGAATGGGGCTACTACGAGACCCGCGAGCCACGGCTGGTGCCTCCCGGGGAGATCCTCTCCCGGGACCAGGCGCGACTCTCCCCTTCCATGCGCGACCTGAGCGCCGAGCAGATCGCCGCCCCCTTCGAACGGGCGCTGGAGCTCACCCCGCGGCTCGCCGAGCTGGGCTGGGACGACAAGCACTCCTTCAATGGCCTGCTCTCGGTCACCTCCGACGGCGGCTCCCTGGTGGGCGAGGCCCCGGAGGTGCGCGGCCTGTGGTGCTGCGAGGCGGTATGGGTCAAGGATGGCCCCGGCATGGGCAAGCTTCTCGCCGACTGGCTGACCCACGGCCGCCCCGAGCTCGATCCCTGCGGCATCGATATCGCGCGCTTCTACCCGGTGCAGAAGACCCCGGGCCATGTGCTGGGTCGCTGCCGGGAGATCGCCCGCAAGATCTATGATCCGCCGGTGCATCCCCGGGAGCCCTTCGAGAGCGGCCGCGACCTGCGCCGCGGCCCTTTCTGGCCCCGGGAGCGGGAACTCGGCGGCTACTTCATGGAGGCGGCGGGCTGGGAGCGGGCCCACGGCTATGCCGCCAACGAGACGCGCCTCGCCGCCCTGCTCGAGCGGGTACCGCAGCGGCCGGTGGAGTGGGATGGCCGCCACTTCTGGCGGGTCTCCAACGCCGAGCAGCTGGCCATGAGCGAGGGGGTGGGAATGATCAACCTCTCCCACTTCGCCATCTACGATATCTCGGGGCGCGACGCCGAGGCGCTGCTGGAGCGACTCTCGGTGGCCAAGGTGGGCGGCGACACGGCCATCGGCAAGGGGGTCTATACCCACTTCCTGGATGCCGCCGGCGGGGTGCATTCGGACCTGACCATCGTGCGCCTGGCCGAGCGGGCCTGGCGGGTAATCTGCGGCGGCGATACCGGCCATCGGGACCTGATGTGGCTCCGTCGCCAGGCGGAGGCCTTCGGCCTGAGCCGCTGGCAGCTGGAGGATCGCAGCGATGGCCTGGCCACCCTGGGGGTCTGGGGCCCCCGGGCCCGGGCGACCCTGCAGGCGCTATGCGATACCCCGGAGGTGCTGGACGCGGAGCGCTTCCCCTTCGCCGGCGCCCGGGAGATACGCCTCGCCGGCCTGCCGATCTGGGCCTTCCGCATCTCCTATGTGGGCGAGCAGGGCTGGGAGCTCCATGTGCCCTTCAGCTATGGCCTGACCCTCTGGGATCGGCTCTTCGAGGCGGGGGTGGTACCGGTGGGCATCGAGACCTACGCCAATAGCCGGCGCCTGGAGAAGAGCCTGCGCCTGCAGAACGTCGACCTGCTGACCGACTACAACCTCTATGAGGCGGGCCTGGCGCGGCCTAGGGTCAAGGCCGCCGACTTCCTCGGCAAGGCCGCCTACCTGGAACAGCGGGCGCGCCCCCACCAGCCGGCGACGCTCTGCACCCTGGTGATGGAGGCCGTGACCGACGGCGCCGGGCGGCCGCGCTTCCCGGTGGGCCAGTCGCCGCTGCTCGACCCGGAGAGCGGCGAGGTGCCCGTCGACGACCTGGGTCGGCGCAGCTACACCACCAGCATCGCCTACGGGCCCTCGCTGGGGCGCCATATCGCCCTGGCCTACCTGCCCCACGGTTACGCCGAGGAGGGACGCGAGCTGCTGCTGGAGTATTTCGGCGAGCACTACCCGATGCGGGTAGCGGCGGTGGGCTACCGGGCCCTCTATGACCCGGATAGCCAGCGCCCAAGAAGCTAGGTCGGATAAGCCGCAGGCGCATCCGACGCCGTCAGCGATCCTCACCTGGATCGTCGGATGCCCTCGCCGGAGGCTCGCTTATCCGACCTACCGCCTAGATCCCCAGCTTATCGCGGGTGGAATAGTACCAGGCGCCCAGCGCCGAGAAGGGCACCCGCAGCAGGCGCCCGCCCGGGAAGGGCAGGTGCGGCAGGCCGGCGAAGGCGTCGAAGCGTTCGCTCTCGCCACGCATCGTCTCGGCGATCAGCTTGCCGGCCAGGTGCGAGCAGGTGACGCCATGCCCGGAGTAGCCCTGGGCGAAGTAGACGTTGTCGTTGAGCCGGCCGAACTGGGGCAGGCGATTGAGGGTCAGCAGGAAGTTGCCGCTCCAGGCGTAATCCACCTTGATGTCGGCCAGCTGCGGGAAGGTCTTCAGCAGCTTGGGGCGAATCACCGCCTCGATGCTGGCCAGGTCCTGGCCACCATAGCTGGTTCCCCCCCCGTAGAGCAGGCGATTGTCGGCGGTCAGGCGGTAGTAATCGAGCAGGTAGTTGCAGTCCTCCACCGCCATGTCGTTGGGCAGCAGGGCCCGGGCGGTGGCCTCGTCCAGGGGCTCGGTGGTGATGATCTGGGTGCCGCAGGGCATCGACTTGCTCTCCAGTCGCGGCTCCACGCCCTGCATATAGGCGTTGCCCGCCAGCACCACCCGCTGGGCACGCACCTCGCCGCCGGGGGTGGTGAGCACCACCGGGGCGCCATGGGTCAGCTGGGTCACCGGGCTCTGCTCGTAAATCACCCCGCCCAGGGACTCGAAGGCGGCGGCCTGGCCCAGCACCAGGTTGAGCGGATGGATATGGCCCCCGGAGTGGTCGATCAGGGCCCCGGTGTAGCGCGAACTCCCCACCTCCCGCTTGACCGCCTCACCCTCCAAGAGCTCCAGCTGGTCATGGCCGTAACGCTGCCAGAGTGCCTGATGCTCGCGCAGTCCCTCGAGCTGCTTGGCATTGCAGGCGGCGAAGACGTTGCCCTCCTTGAGATCGCAGGCGATCCCGTACCGGGCGATGCGATCACGGATGATGCGATTTCCCTCGAAGGCCATGCTGCCCAGGGCCCGGGCGCTATCCTCGCCATACTTGGACTCGATGACGTCCATATCGCGGCTGTAGCTGTTGACCAGCTGGCCGCCGTTGCGGCCGGAGGCGCCGAAGCCGACCCGGGCCGCCTCCAGCACCACCACCGACTGGCCCTGTTCGGCCAGGTGCAGGGCGGCGGAGATGCCGGTGAAGCCGGCCCCCACCACGCAGATATCGCACTCCACGCGCCCGCTGACCGGGGGACGCTCGGGGGCGGGGTTGGCGGAGGCGGCATAGTAGGAGGCCACATGCTGGGTAGGCTGGTGGGCGGACATCGGCTCACTCCCTTTTATGTTGATTATTCTTTCCATGCTATCACAGGCCGGATAGACGAAAAGTGGAAACAGCAAAAAATGGCCCCTGAAATCGTCTCCAGGGGCCAACGACGGCTCAATACTCGTCAACTATCAAGTAACATACGCCATCACGCCTCCTGCATGGCCAGCTGCACCGCCTGGCGCCGCCTGGCCTCGCTGCGGCGCATGAAGTACCAGGCCAGGAAGGTGGCCAGCGATACCGCCAGGATGATCAGGGTGGCCAGGGCATTGATCTTCGGCGAGACGCCCAGGCGTACCGAGGAGAAGACCACCATGGGCAGGGTCGTGGCCCCGGGCCCGGAGACGAAGCTGGCGATCACCAGGTCATCCAGCGACAGGGTGAAGGCCAGCAGCCAGCCGGCGGCCAGCGCCGGGGCGATCACCGGCAGGGTGATCTGGAAGAAGGTCTTCACCGGCGGCGCCCCCAGGTCCATGGCCGCCTCCTCCAGGGAGAGATCCACCTCGCGCAGCCTCGACGAGACCACCACCGCCACATAGGCGCTGCAGAAGGTGGTGTGGGCGATCCAGATGGTCACCATGCCGCGATCCCCGGGCCAGCCGATCAGCTCCGCCATATGCACGAACAGCAGCAACAGCGACAGGCCGGTGATCACCTCCGGCATCACCAGGGGCGCGGTGATCATGCTGGCCAATGCCGTCTTGCCGGGAAAGCGCGCGAAACGCACCATCACGAAGGCGGCCAGGGTCCCCAGGCAGACCGCCATGCTGGCGGAGAAGAAGGCGATACGCAGGCTGGTCCAGACCGCATCGAGGATCTGCTGATCGCGGAACAGCTCGATATACCAATGCCCGGAGAAGCCCGCCCAGACCGTGACCAGGCGCGAGGCGTTGAAGGAGTAGAAGACCAGGATCAGCATCGGCAGGTAGAGGAACACCAGCCCGAGGATCAGCATCACCGTGGTAAAGGATGGCTTTCTCATGGTCACTCCTTGAGTTCACGGGACTGATAGCGATGGAAGAGCGCGATGGGAATCAGCAGCAGCCCCAGCATCACCATGGCCAGCGCCGAGGCCACCGGCCAGTCACGGTTGTTGAAGAACTCCTCCCACAGCACCTTGCCGATCATCAGCGTATCGGGGCCGCCCAGCAGCTCGGGGATCACGTACTCCCCCACCGCCGGGATAAACACCAGCATGGAGCCGGCGATGATTCCGCTCTTGGAGAGCGGCAGGGTGACCCTGAGGAAGGTATTGATGCTGCGCGAGCCCAGGTCCGAGGCGGCCTCCAGCAGAGAGTTGTCGAGCCGGGTCAGGTTGGCGTAGAGCGGCAGCACCATGAACGGCAGATAGGCGTAGACGATGCCCAGCATCACCGCGAAGTTGGTGTTCATCATACGGATCGGCGAATCGATCACCCCCAGCCACAGCAGGGTGTTGTTGATCAGGCCGTTGTTGCTGAGGATGCCCATCCAGGCATAGACCCGGATCAGGAAGGAGGTCCAGGAGGGCAACATCACCAGCAGCAGCAGCACCAGCTGCCAGTGGGCCGGGGCCCGGGCCATGGCATAGGCCATGGGGTAGCCGATCAGCAAACAGGCCAGGGTCGAGGCGAAGGCGATCTTCAGCGACCCCCAGTAGGCCGACACATAGAGGCTGTCGGACATCAGGAAGAGGTAGTTGCCGAAGGTCACCACCAGGCGCATTGTCTCGGCGCCAAAATCCACCATGGCGCTATAGGGCGGAATGGCGATGGCCGCCTCGGAAAGGCTGATCTTGAGGACGATGCCGAAGGGCATCAGGAAGAACAGGGTCAGCCACAGCAGGGGCACGGCGATGACCCAGCCGCGACGGGGCTTGAGCCACCGCCGCAGGCGTTGCGAAGTCAGGGCAGGCATAGGAGTCTCCGATGCTCGGGGGCGGAATCCGGGGAGCGAGGCCGCGTCTCGGGAGCGGGCGTCGGGCTAGTCGCGCAGGACCACGGCGCTGCGCTCCTCCCAGTGGATATAGACCGTGTCGCCCCAGCTGGGGCGCTCGCTGCGCCGGGTGGTATTGGCCAGGCTGACCTTGACCAGGTGCCCCTGCTCGGTGCGCACGTAGTAGACCGAGAGCCCGCCCAGGTAGGCGATATCCTCCACCGTGCCGGCGGCCCAGTTGAAGTCGCCCGGGGGGCGCTCGCGGCTCAGCAGGGTCTTCTCCGGGCGTACCGCCACCCAGACGCCACGCTCGTCGGCGGGGGTGCTGATGCCGTGATCGATGCAGATGCGCCGCCCCAGCTCCGGGCTGTCGATGATGCAGTGATCCGCCTCATCCACCACGATCTCGCCGGCGAACAGGTTCACGGTGCCGACGAACTCCGCCACCATGCGGTTGGCCGGGCTCTCGTAGACGTCCATGGGCGAGCCCACCTGGACGATCCAGCCATCGGACATGATCGCCACCCGGTCGGCCATGGTCATGGCCTCTTCCTGGTCGTGGGTGACCATGATGCAGGTCACCCCGACCCGCTCGAGGATCTCCACCACCTCGAGCTGCATCTCGGTGCGCAGCTTCTTGTCCAGGGCCCCCATGGGCTCGTCGAGCAGCAGCAGGCTGGGGCGCTTGGCCAGGGAGCGGGCCAGGGCCACCCGCTGGCGCTGACCACCGGAGAGCTGGTGCGGCTTGCGCTTGGCGTAGCCCTCCATATGCACCAGCTTGAGCATCTCGGCGACCCGCTCGCGGATCTCCGCCTTGGGCAGCTTGTCCTGCTTGAGGCCGAAGGCGATATTCTCGGCCACCGTCATATGCGGGAAGAGCGCATAGGACTGGAACATCATGTTGATGGGCCGCTCGTAAGGGGGCGTGCGGGAGATATCCTGCCCCTCCAGCAGGATCTGCCCCTCGCTGGGCTTCTCGAAACCGGCCAGCATGCGCAGCAGCGTCGACTTGCCGGAACCGGAGCCCCCCAGCAGGGCGAAGATCTCGCCGCGGCGAATGGTCAGGTTGACGTCATCCACCGCCAGCACCTCGTCGAAGCGCTTGCTGACGCGGCGGATCTCCATCAGCGTCTCTTTCTTGACGCGCGAGCCTCTGCCGGAGGTCGCCGCCGGCTCGCCGACCGAAGGCGCCGGGTAGCCGGCATCGCCTCGGGCAGCACTCAGGGTCATGGGCTGGGTCATCACATCACTCTCCAAGACATCCGCGGTGGGAAAGCGGCCGCCCCGGGCCGGGGCGGCGCGCCGATCAATTACCGGACTTGACCCGGTTCCAGGTGCGAGTCATGACCCGCTGGGCGGAGAGCGGCTTGGGCTTGGCCACGTACAGCTTCTCCATCACCTCCGCGGTGGGATAGATGGAGGTATCGCCCAGGATCTCCTCGGGCAGGTGCTCATTGGCCGCTCGATTGGGATTGGCGTAGAGCACGTACTCGGTGATGCCGGCGGCGATCTCCGGCTCGAGGATGAAATTGATAAAGGCGTGGGCGTTCTCGGGATTGGGCGCGTCGGCGGGGATCGCCATCAGGTCGAACCACAGCGCCGCCCCCTCCTTGGGAATGGTATAGGCGATCTCGATGCCGTTGCCGGCCTCCTCGGCCCGGTCGGCGGCCTGGAACATGTCCCCGGAGAAGCCGGCGGCCACGCAGATATCGCCGTTGGCCAGGTCGGAGATATAGCGGGAGGAGTGGAAGTAGGTGATATGCTCGCGCACCGCGGCGATGGTATCGCCTGCCTGGGCGATATCCTCGGCCTCGGTGCTGTGCGGGTCGAGCCCCAGGTAGGCCATCGCCGCCGGCAGCATCTCGTCGCCGGAGTCGAGCATGGAGATGCCGCAACCGCCCTCATGAAGGGCCGCGGTCACCTCGGGATCGAAGATCAGCGCCCAGGAGTCCACCGGCGCGTCCTCGCCGAGGATCTCCTCGACGCGCTCGACGTTATAGCCGATGCCGTTGGTGCCCCACATATAGGGGATGGAGTAGTGGTTGCCCGGATCGACGTTCTCCAACTGGGTGAGCAGGGTCGGATCCAGGTTGACGATATTGGGCAGGCGGTCATGATCGAGCTCGCCGTAGACCCCGGCGGCCATCTGGCGCACCAGGTAGTGGTTGGAGGGGATCACCACGTCATAGCCGGAACGCCCGGAGAGCAGCGCCGCCTCCAGCACCTCATTGCTGTCGTAGACGTCGTAGACCACTTCGATCCCCGTCTCGGCGGTAAAGCGCTCCAGGGTGTCCTCGCCGATATAGTCGGACCAGTTGTAGACCCGTACCTCGTTGGCCTGAACGGCCGCGGCGGCCAGGGTCAGGGAGGCCGCGGCAACGGCCAGGGACAGCTTGCGTTGATAGGTCATTTTGGCACCTCGATGTCGTTGTTGTTGGTTCGGGAAAACCGATCTCCCAGCCTAGCCGGAGCGCCCCGCGGCGGTCTCAACGGGACGCCCCCGGCGTGACCGGGCCTTACACGCTAAGCAGCAGGAACTCCCGCTCCCAGGAACTAATTACCCGCTTGAAGTTCTCGTTCTCCACCCGCTTCACCGCCACGTAGCCGCGCAGGAACTTGCCACCCAGGAACTCCTCCAGCTCGGCGCAGTTCTCCATGCGCTCCAGGGCATGTTCCAGGGTGAAGGGCAGGCGCAGGTTGCGTCGCTCGAAGGCACGTCCCTGCACCGGGGCGGTGGGGTTGATGCCGCGCATCATGCCGATATAGCCACACAGCAGGCTCGCCGCGATGGCCAGGTAGGCGTTGGCATCGGCGCCGGGCAGGCGATTCTCCACCCGGCGATTTTGCGGCGAGGAGTCCGGGACTCGCAGCCCGCAGGTACGATTCTCCTCGCCCCACTCCACGTTGACCGGCGCCGAGGTATCGGGCAGGAAACGGCGGAAGGAGTTGACGTTGGGGGCCATCAGCGGCAGTGCCTCGGGGATATAGCGCTGCAGACCACCGATATGATGCAGGAAGAGCTCGCTCATGGTGCCGTCGTCGTTGGAGAAGACGTTCTGCCCGGTGGTGGCATCCAGCACGCTCTGATGGATATGCATGGCGCTGCCCGGCTCGTTGGTCACCGGCTTGGCCATAAAGGTGGCCGCCACATCATGCTTGAGGGCCGCCTCGCGCATGGTGCGCTTGAACAGGAAGACCTGATCGGCCAGCGCCAGGGGATCGCCGTGACGGAAGTTGATCTCCATCTGGGCGGTGCCTTCCTCGTGAATCAGGGTGTCGATGTCCAGCCCCTGGGCCTCGCACCAGTCGTACATGTCCTCGAACAGCGGATCGAACTCGTTGGCGGCATCGATGGAGAAGGACTGACGGCCGGTCTCCTGGCGCCCGCTGCGGCCGATGGGCGGCTGCAACGGCAGGTCCGGGTCCTCGCAGCGCTTGGTCAGGTAGAACTCCATCTCCGGCGCCACCACCGGCTTCCAGCCTTGGGCGGCATAGAGCGCCAGCACCTTCTTGAGCTGGTTGCGGCTGGAGAGCTCGATGGGGTTGCCCTGCTTGTCGAAGCAGTCGTGGATCACCTGGGCGGTGGGTTCCAGCGCCCAGGGCACCGGGTAGGCGGCGGAGAGATCCGGCTTGCAGATCATGTCGATATCCGCCGGGTCGAGCAGCGAGTAGTAGATATCGTCTTCCACATAGTCGCCGGTGACGGTCTGCAGCAGCACGCTCTCGGGCAGGCGCATGCCCTTCTCGGCGACGAACTTGGAGACCGGGGCGATCTTGCCCCGGGCGATGCCGGTGATATCGCTGACCAGGCACTCCACCTCGGTGATCTGGCGTTCCTTGAGCCAACTCTCGAGATCTTTCATAACAACCTCGTGTCTCGGGCCGGCGGAGGATTCCACCGCCCTCAATTGGGTTATAGACGGTCGCGCAGCTTGTAGAAGGCGGTGGCCAGCACCAGCAGCGGGGTGCGCAGCCGCTCGCCGCCGGGAAAGCGTCGGTGGGGCATGGCGGCGAAGGCGTCGAAGCGGCCGCTCTGGCCATCGATGGCCTCGGCCATCAGCTTGCCGGCCAGCCCGGCCAGGGCCATGCCGTGACCGGAGTAGCCCTGGGCATAGTAGAGGTTGCTGCCTACCCGCCCGAAGTCCGGGGCGCGGTTGAAGGTGATGGCCACGTCGCCGCCCCAGCGGTAGTCGATGGGCACCCCCGCCAGCACCGGGAAGAGGCGGGCGATCTTGGCATCCATGCGTGCCTTAAGGCCCCTGGGCTCGCGGCCGTTATAGCTGACCTGACCGCCGTAGATCAGCCGCCGGTCGCCGCTGAGGCGATAGTAGTCGAGGACGAAGTTGGCATCCGCCAGGGCATCGTTGCGGGGCAGCACCCGGGCGGCCTGCTCCTCGCTCAGGGGGGCGGTGGCGATCATGTAGTTGGCGGCGCGCATGACGCGACCGTCCAGGCGGGGAATCAGCCCGCCGAGATAGGCATTGCCGGCCACCACCACGAAGTCGGCGGTGACGCTGCCGTGGGCGGTGCGCACCCGGGCCGGGGCGCCCTCCTCCACGTCCAGCACGGCGCTGTGCTCATGCAGACGCACGCCGGCCCGCTGGGCGGCCCGGGCCAGGCCCAGGGTGTAGTTCAGGGGGTGCAGGTGACCGGCCTCGCTCTCGTAGAGGACGCCGGGATAGGCGTCGCTGACCACATGCTGGCGCAGGGCATCGCCCTCCAGCCAGCTCAGGGCCTGGTAGTCGTAGTCCCGGGCGAGGCGATCGCGGAACTCGCAGAGCTCCTTGATATGGCGGCGCTTTACCGCGGCATGCAGATAGCCCCAGCTGAGGTCGCAGGGGATGGCATGGCGTTCCACCAGCTCGGCGGTGAGGCGTACCGCCTCGCGGCTCATCTCCCAGATCTCACGGGCGGCCGACAGCCCCAGGGCCTTTTCCACGGTGGCGATATCGGTGCCCAGCCCCGGCAGGATCTGGCCGCCGCTGCGCCCGGAGGCGCCGAAGCCGATCTCGTTGGCCTCCAGCAGCACCACCGAATGGCCGCGCTCGGCCAGGTGCAGGGCCGCCGAGCAGCCGGTGATGCCGCCGCCGATCACGCAGACATCGGCACGGGTATCGTGATCCAGGGGGGGGCAAGGGGCGAGTTCCACCGCCACGCTATCGCGATAATAGGAGCGGGGACCGGCATGGAGTGAGGCATCGGTGGTCATGCAGACCTTCCTTACGGAGGATGGCATCGCGGCCATCAGGGTTATTGTTGAAATAGTTGACCACATCGCCGGGATGGGTCGCGGCTTACCCTGCCGCTTTCTTGGTTCCTAGTCTGGCACCAGACCCGGGGAAGATGTCAAGTATTTAACAACGACTTTCTTGCCGCCCGCGTTGAAAGCCTGCCGATCGCCAACAAAAAACCAAGTATCACCAGATAATTAGAAAAAATATCGACAAAACACCGGGGATCGCTTAGCGGTAACGTCACCGTCAGGGCGTCAAGTGATTACGATCATTCGAAAAGCCGATGACGGGCCGAGGGCATGCCTCGTTCATGGTGAGTATCCAATACCTGATTAGCCTACTAAGCAACTAAAGGGGGAGCTATTGGCGGCTCGGCGGCGGGTAAGGGGTAACGGCATCAGCATAGCCCGCCCCCTGGCAAGGAGATAGCCAGGGGGCGGGCCATGGAAAGGCGGGTGGCGGAGGGAGTTAACGGTCGGCGCAGTGGGGACAGCCGGGGTCCCGGGGCACCCGGAAGCGGCGCCACTCGCCGCTCAGGCCATCGAAGGTGGAGAGCCCGCGATGGGGGGTGCCGGCGCCGCTGAGCCACTTCACCGCCTCCAGGGCCTGGAAGCTGCCGATCAGCCCCACCAGGGGCGCCACCACGCCGTTCTCGGCACAGCGCAGCGCCTCGTCGCTCTCGCCGTGCTCTCCCGGGGGATAGAGGCAGGCGTAGCAGGGGCTCTCGGGATCCCGGGGGTCGAAGAGCGCCAGCTGGCCGGAGAAGCGAATCGCCGCCCCGGAAATCAAGGGCGTGCCCGCCGCCAGGCAGGCACGGTTGATGGCGTAGCGGCTGGAGAAGCGATCGGTGCAGTCGAGCACCAGGTCCGCCGCGGCCACCGCCGCGGCCAGCGCCTCGCCGCTCAGGTGCTCGGTGAGTGTCTCGACACGGCAGTCGGGGTTGAGGGCCAGCGCCGCCTCCCGGGCCGATTCCGCCTTGTTGCGCCCCAGGTCCGCCATGCCGTGGGCGATCTGGCGCTGGAGGTTGGAGAGCTCCACCACGTCGGCATCCGCCAGGGTCAGGCGTCCCACCCCGGCGGCGGCGAGATAGAGGGCCACCGGCGAGCCCAGGCCACCGGCGCCGATCACCAGGACGTGACCGGCCAGCAGCCGTTCCTGGCCGTCGATCTCGATGGATTCCAGCATGATCTGGCGGCTGTAGCGCAGCAGCGCCTGGTCGTTCATCGCCACGGCAGGCTCCTCGTCAGCGGCATCCTCACTTGCCCTCCAGTTGCTCGATATCGGGCACGTGCAGGGAGAACTCCTCCTTGACCTCCTCCATCACCACATAGCTCTTCGACTCCTTGACCCCGGGCAGGGTCAGGACGACGTCGCCGAGCAGTTGGCGATAGGCGGACATCTCGGGAATGCGGCACTTGAGGATGTAATCGAACTGGCCGGAGACCAGGTGACACTCCTGAATCTGCGGCAGCTTGCTGACCGCCCGGCGAAACTCGTCGAAGACCGCCGGGGACTGGGTCTCCAGGCTGATCTCCACGAACACCAGCAGGTTGGCCTTGAGCGCCTTGGGATCCAGCACCGCCTTGTAGCCGCGGATGATGCCGGAGCGCTCCAGGCGCTTGACTCGCTCCAGGCAGGGGGTGGTGGAGAGCCCGACCTGGGCGGCCAGATCCACGTAGGAGATGCGGGCGTTTTCCTGCAGGCAACGCAGGATCTTGAGATCGATACGGTCCAGGGATCGCGTCTTGGCTTTCATTATAATGGGTGTCCGAGCACAAAAAGATGTCATGCCAGCCGACCGGCGTGGGGCACCTATTCATCTTAGCTGATTGAGTTATTGGTAGCGCTTTTTACCAGCAAGCCAGCTCCCACTGGCAAAAAACCCTGAGGTGTAACCTAGTATTACCATAGGATTGCGCCGGGGCTCCAGTCCGCCCCTCGCCGGGCCGGAGTCGCGTCAGAGCCGCGTCAGGGCCGCGTCAGGGGCTCGCCAGGCGTCCCAGGCTCAGGCGCTCATGGCCGGCCAGGTCGGCCAGGCTCGCCACCTCGGCATAGCCGGCCTCGCTCAGGGCCCGGCGCACCGCCGCCCCCTGCTCGAAACCGTGCTCCAGCAGCAGCCAGCCGCCGGGCTCCAGGTGGCATCGCGCCCCGGCCACCAGGTGGTGCAGGTCGGCCAGCCCCTGGTCATCGGCCACCAGGGCGCTGGCGGGCTCGAAGCGCACGTCGCCCTGCCCCAGGTGGGGATCGTCGGCGGCGATATAGGGGGGGTTGGCGACGATCAGCGCGAAGCGCTCGTCGGCGCCCTCCTCCGCCAAGGCCGCAAACCAGTCGCTCTCGCGGAACTCGGCGTTGGTGATGCCGAGCCGTGCGGCATTGTGTCGCGCCAGGCTCACCGCCTCGGGGGCGAGATCGAGGCCCAGCACCGCCCAGCCGGGGCGTTCGCTGGCGAAGGCCAGGGCGATGGCGCCGGTACCGGTACCCAGGTCGAGCAGTCGTCCCCGGGGCGCCGCGGCCCGGGCCAGGGCCGCCTCCACCAGGGTCTCGGTATCGGGGCGCGGGATCAGGGTCGCCTCGGAGGTGGCCAGGCGCAGCCCCCAGAACTCCCGCTCGCCGGTGAGGTAGGCCACCGGTCGCCCCTGGGCGCGGGCCGCCACCAGGGCCTCGAAGCGGGCCCGCTCGAGGGTCGGCGCCTGCCGGTCACCCCAGGTGTAGAGCCAGGTTCGCTCCACCCCCAGCACATGGCAGAGCAGCACCTCGGCGTCCAGGCGTGGACTCGGCGAGCCGCTCTCGGCCAGTCGCCGGGCGGCCCGCGCCAGCAGGGCATCGTGGGTCATCACGCCTCCTGCTGCAGGGCCGCCAGCTGCTCCGCCTGATGCTCCTGGAGCAGCGGCTCGACCACCTCGTCGAGCTCGCCGGCCATCACCTCCCCCAGCTTGTAGAGGGTCAGGTTGATGCGGTGATCGGTGACCCGCCCCTGGGGGAAGTTATAGGTGCGGATACGCTCGCTGCGATCGCCGCTGCCCACCAGGGAGCGGCGGGTATCGGCCTGCTGCTGACGCTGACTGTCCTGGGCGCTCTGCTTGAGCCTGGCGGCCAGCAGCGACATGGCCTTGGCCTTGTTCTTGTGCTGGCTGCGCTCCTCCTGGCACTCCACCACCACCCCGGAGGGCAGGTGGGTGATGCGCACCGCCGAGTCGGTGGTGTTGACGTGCTGACCGCCGGCGCCGCTGGAGCGGTAGGTATCGATGCGCAGGTCACCGCTGTTGATCTCCACGTCGCCGACGGCATCGGCCTCGGGCATCACCGCCACGGTACAGGCGGAGGTATGGATACGCCCCTGGGACTCGGTGGCGGGCACCCGCTGCACCCGGTGCGCGCCGGACTCGAACTTCAGCCGCGCATAGACGCCCTCGCCCTTGACCCGGGAGATCAGCTCCTTGTAGCCGCCCTGCTCGCCATGGCTGGCGCTGATCACCTCGACCTTCCAGCCGTGCTTCTCGGCGTAGCGGGAGTACATGCGGAAGAGGTCGCCGGCGAACAGCGCCGCCTCATCGCCGCCGGTGCCGGCGCGCACTTCCAGGTAGACGCTGCGCCCGTCGTCCGGGTCCCTGGGGATCAGCAGGCGCTTGAGCTCCGCCTCCAGGGTCTCCAGGCGCTCCTGCCCCTCGGCCCGCTCCAGCTCCGCCAGCTCGCGCATCTCGGCGTCGCTGTCGGTGAGCAGCCCCTCGGCGGCGGCGATATCCGCCTCGACCCCCAGGTAGTCGTTCCAGCAGGCCACCAGCGGCTCCAGCTCGGCATACTCCCGGGAGTAATCGCGGAAGCGCGCCTGATCGGCGATCACCTCCGGCTCGGCGAGCAGGGCCGCGAGCTCTTCGAAACGCTCGGTAAAGGAGTCCAGACGCTGGCGCAGTGTGGCTTTCATGAAGGGTCCTGTGGTTGCTTCAGGGATCCTGAGAGAGTAACAGGGTCTCGGCGGCGGCCAGCAGATCCTGGCGTCCCGCCCCGGAGGCCTCACGCAGCTTGAGCGTGGGGCCGTGCATCAACTTGTTGGTGAGCTGGCGGGCCAGGCGCGTGATCACCGCCTCGGGGTCCTCGCCCCGCGCCAGTTGCGCCAGGGCCTGGGCCTCGGCGGCCTCGCGCAGCGCCTCGCCCTGGCCACGATAGCGGCGAATCAGGTCACCGGCGCTGCGCACTCGGCGCTCGTGCAGCCAGGCCCCCACGCCGTGCTCGATCAGGTTCTCCGCGGCGTCGGCGGCCACCTGGCGATGGCGGCGATTCTCCGCGATCACCTCGTGGAGGTCGTCCACGGTATAGAGGAAGACATCGGCGAGCTCGCCCACCTGGGGCTCGATATCCCGCGGCACGGCGATATCCACCATAAACACCGGGCGATGGCGACGCTGCCTGAGGGCCCGCTCGACCATGCCCTTGCCGAGGATCGGCAGCGGCGCCGCCGTGGAGGAGATCACCATATCGGCGCGGATCAGCGCATCGGGGATCTCGTCGAGGCCGATCGCCTCGCCAGCGACGCCGTCGGCGACCCGCGCCGCCCGCTCACGGGTGCGGTTGGCCACCACCAGGCGCTTGATGCCGGCCTGGCGCAGGTGGCGGGCCACCAGCTCGATGGTCTCGCCGGCGCCGATCAGCAGGGCCTCGGCCTTGGCGAAATCATCGAAGATATGGCTGGCCAGGCTGACCGCGGCATAGGCCACCGACACCGGGTTCTCGCCGATGCCGGTCTCGGTGCGCACCTGCTTGGCGATGGCGAAGGTGTGCTGGAAGAGGCGCTCCAGCTCGCCGCCCAGGCCGCGATACTCCCGCGCCATCTGGTAGGCGTCCTTGAGCTGGCCGAGGATCTGCGGCTCCCCCAGCACCATGGAGTCGAGCCCCGCCGCCACCCGCATCAGATGGCGGGCGGCCTCGCCGTCCAGGTAGTGGTAGGCGCAGCGGCCGAGATCGGCCACCTCCAGGCCATGGAAGCGCCCCAGCCAGTCGAGGATCGCCTGCTCGCCACTGGCCTCGGTCACGCAGTAGAGCTCGGTGCGATTGCAGGTGGAGAGCACCGCCGCCTCGCGCACCTCGGGCAGGGTACGCAGCTCCGCCAGGGCCTGCTCCAGCTGGGCCGGCGTGAAGGCGACCTGCTCGCGCACCTCCACCGCGGCGGTCTTGTGATTGATTCCGAGTGCCAGAAGGGTCATGCGATCAGCGTCTTCGCTCAGGAGTCCGGGGGCGATGGTGTCGCACACCACGCGGTGCGCGTCGCCCGAAGATCATTATCGCCGGAGAAGGCCGGCAACCAAAACCGGCGCATTCTATCATAGCCGCGACGCAGCGGCGCCCCCGCTCCATCCTGCCCCAGCGCCGAATGCAATAGCCCTGCCCACCCCCACATTGCCC